>JAMNYN010000682.1 GCA_023622805.1 Pseudomonadota bacterium
ATCTGTTCATGCCAAAGTGGCAGCACTACCGAGAAGAATTGAACAACCTGCCGGTGAGGCATGAGGATTGGGACTATTAAGGGCCACCTTTTAGAAAACGGCAGTGACTACAAGTGCCCCCGGCAGTCGGCATGTATTTGCCCCATTGAGGTGGGCGCCACGCTCAACGCATTCCACAGACAAGCCCAACCCCTGGTACAGAAGTTACGCTACGATGGTTTTTCAGGCGATGGCCTTTCGCCTGTCAACAATGGGAGGAAGACATGACGTTCCAGGAATCCATCCTCGTGTGCTTTTCCAAGTACGCAGATTTCACCGGCCGCGCAAGCCGCTCCGAGTACTGGTGGTTCTTTCTGTTCGTTTTTCTGGCCAGCCTGGGCACATCGATGGTCCACGAAGTTCTCGGCGGACTTTTTGCCCTGGCGACGCTGGTGCCCTCGATCGCCGTCACCGCGCGCCGGCTCCATGACACCAACCGCAGTGGCTGGTGGCAGTTGATCTACTTCGTACCCGTCATCGGATGGATTGTGATGCTCGTGTTCCTGACCCAGGACAGCAAGAGCGAAAGCGCCTGGACCCAGGCCTGAGCGCGCCTCCAGCGGGCCTTGCGCGGTGCGCCGCCCGCCTGCAGGCCCGTCAAATTAGTTGACACCTAAACTATTCACAAATAAAGTAATCACCGTATGTACTTCAAAAAGCGGTGAGCCATGAAGATTGTCTGCATAGGCGGCGGCCCTTCGGGTCTGTATTTCGCGCTGCTCATGAAGCTGCAAAACCCGGCCCACGAGATCCGCGTGGTGGAGCGCAACCGCCCCTATGACACCTTTGGCTGGGGCGTGGTGTTCTCCGATCAGACCCTGGGCAATCTGCAGGCCGCCGACCCGGTCACCGCGGCGCAGATCCTCGATGCCTTCAACCACTGGGACGACATCGAAGTGCATATCGCCGGCCAGGCCATACGCTCGGGCGGCCACGGCTTTTGCGGCATAGGGCGCAAGCGCCTGCTCAACATCCTGCAGCAGCGCTGCGAGGATCTGGGCGTGCATCTGGTCTTCGAAACCGACGTGCAAAACGATGAGAACTACGCCGACGCCGATCTGGTCATCGCCGCCGACGGCCTCAACAGCCGCATCCGCGCCAAGTACGCGGCCACCTATCGGCCCGACATCGACATGCGGCTGTGCCGTTTTGTCTGGCTGGGCACGCACAAGCTGTTCGAAGCCTTCACTTTTGCCTTCGAAAAAACCGCCTTCGGCTGGTTCCAGGCCCACGCCTACCGCTTCGACGACACCACCTCCACCTTCATCGTGGAAGCGCCCGAGGACGTGTGGCGTGCCGCGGGACTGGAGACCATGGAAAAGGAAGACGCGATCGGCTTCTGCGAGCAATTGTTTGCCAAGCAGCTCGACGGCCACGCCCTGATCTCCAACGCCAGCCACCTGCGTGGCTCGGCCCAGTGGATACGCTTTCCGCGCGTGGTCTGCGAGCGCTGGGTGCACCACAACGGCCATGCGCCGGTGGTGCTGATGGGCGATGCCGCCCACACGGCGCATTTCTCCATCGGCTCGGGCACCAAGCTGGCCTTGGAAGACTCCATCGAGCTGGCCCGCTGCATTGCCCGCCAGCCCGACGACCTCGCCGCTGCCCTGGCCGACTACGAGGCCGTGCGCAGCGTGGAAGTGCTGCGCATCCAGAACGCCGCGCGCAATTCTACCGAATGGTTCGAGCATGTGGAGCGCTACGCGGGCCTGCCGCCGGAGCAGTTCGCCTATTCGCTGCTCACGCGCAGCCAGCGCATCAGCCATGAAAACCTGCGCCTGCGCGACAAGGACTACGTGGAGCGCTACGAGGACTGGATCGCCCAGCGCGCCGGCGTGCAGCGCGGCCCGCAGCAACGTGCCGTGCCGCCGATGTTCACGCCCTTCACGCTGCGCGGCGTGACCTTGAAGAACCGCGTCGTGGTCTCGCCCATGGCCCAGTACTCCTGCGTCGACGGCATGCCGGCCGACTACCACCTGATGCACCTGGGTGCGCGCGCCATGGGCGGCGCGGGCCTGGTGTTCGCCGAGATGACCTGCCCTTCGCCCGATGCGCGCATCACCCCGGGCTGCCCGGGCCTGTGGAACACGGCGCAGCGCGACGGCTGGAAGCGCATCGTCGACTTCGCGCATGCGCAAAGCAGCGCCAAGATGGGCCTGCAGCTGGGCCATGCCGGCGCCAAGGGCGCCACGCAGGTGGCCTGGGAAGGAATCGACCAGCCGCTGCAGCAAGGCGCCTGGCGCCTGTTGTCGGCCTCGCCGCAGCAATACCTCGACGGCGTGAGCGACTGGTCGCACGCCATGACGCGCGCCGACATGGACCGGGTGCGGGACGAGTTCGTGCAGGCCACGCGCTGGGCCGATGAAGCCGGCTTCGACTGGCTGGAGTTCCACTGCGCGCACGGCTACCTGTTCAGCAGCTTCATCTCGCCGCTGACCAACCAGCGCACCGACGAATACGGCGGCTCGCTCGACAACCGCCTGCGCTATCCGCTGGAAGTGTTTGCCGCGATGCGCGCCGCCTGGCCGGAGCACAAGCCGATGTCGGTACGCATCTCCGCGCACGACTGGGTCGAAGGCGGCATCACGCCCGACGACGCCGTGCTGATCGCGCGCGCCTTCAAGGCCGCCGGCGCGGACATGATCGACTGCTCGTCAGGCCAGGTCAGCAAGAAGGAAAAGCCGGTCTACGGCCGCATGTTCCAGACGCCGTTCTCCGACCGGGTGCGCAACGAAGCAGGCATTGCCACCATTGCCGTGGGCGCGATCTCCGAGGCCGACCACGTCAACAGCATCATCGCGGCGGGCCGGGCCGACCTGTGCGCCGTCGCCCGCCCGCACCTGGCCAACCCGGCCTGGACGCTCAACGAGGCCGCGCGCATAGGCTATTACGACGTGGCCTGGCCCAGGCAATACCACGCGGGCAAGGTGCAGCTGGAGCGCAACCTGGAACGCGAGCGCAGCCTGGCCGCCCAGGCCGCAAGCCAGTCGCCCCTGCAGCGCGCCCAGGAGGGCCACTGACCATGGCCGACATGCACCACCGCCATGCGGTCATCACGGGCGCGGCGCGCGGCATAGGCGCGGCCATCGCGCAGCGGCTCGCCGGCGATGGCTTCGTGCTCACGCTGCTGGGCCGCAATCTCGCGGCGCTGCAGGCCCTGGCCGCACAACTGCCGGCCAGCGCCCGGGCCCTGCCCCTGGCCTGCGATATCACTTCGGCCGACAGCGTGACCCAGGCCTTCGCCGCGGCGCGGGCGGCGGCAGGGCCGGTGTCCGTCCTGGTGAACAACGCAGGCCAGGCCGAGAGCGCACCGTTCCACCGCATGGATGCGGCCCACTGGCAGCGCATGCTCGACGTGAACCTGACCGGTACTTTCACCTGCACCCAGGCCGCACTTCCCGACTTGCTGGCCGCGGGCGCCGGACGCATCGTCAATGTGGCCAGCACCGCGGGCCTGCGCGGCTATGCCTATGTCGCCGCCTACGCCGCGGCCAAGCATGGCGTCATCGGCATGACCCGCTCGCTGGCCCTTGAACTGGCGGCCAAGGGCATCACGGTCAACGCCGTGTGCCCCGGCTATACCGACACCGACATCGTGCGCGAGAGCGTGGCACGCATCGTCGAAAAGACCGGCCGCAGCGAGGACGAAGCGCGTGCGGAGTTCGTGCGCGGCAATCCGCAGGGCCGCCTGGTGACGCCGGCCGAAGTGGCCGATGCGGTCGCCTGGCTATGTTCCGCCGGCGCGGGCGCGGTCACCGGCCAATCGATTTCCGTCTCCGGCGGCGAAGTAATGTGACATGACCAAAAAGAACCCCACGATCCCACCCCTGCCCATGCTCGACGACGAGCGCATCGGTCACGAGGCCCGCGCCGTGGCCGACGACCACATCGACCTGAAGATCTGGCTGCGCCTGCTGGCCTGCAGCACGCAGATCCAGCAGCAGATCAACCAGCTGCTGCGCGCGCGCTTCTCCACCACGCTGGCGCGCTTCGACTATCTGGCGCAGCTGGAGCGCCACCCCGACGGGCTGCGCATGAACGCGCTGTCGCGCTACCTGATGGTGACGGGCGGCAACATCACCGGCCTCACCGATCAGCTGACCAAGGAAGGCCTGGTGACGCGCATGCCCGACCCGGAAGACCGCCGCTCCTTCCGCGTAGCGCTCACGCCCAAGGGCCACAGCGAATTCATGGCCATGGCCGCCGAGCATGAGGCCTGGCTCACAGGCATGTTCGAAGGACTGGGCCCTGGCGACAAGGACCAGCTTTACGACCAGCTGGGCCGCCTGCGCGTGCAGCTGGCGCAGAACCAGGCCGCCTTGCAAGCCGCGGCCCCCATCACCACCCCATCCCCCCGCAGGAAGACCACCCATGACTGAACGCATTGATCCCGCCCTGGTTGCCGGCAACCGCCTGCGCGCCGCCGATTACGTGGCCACGCATTTTCTCTGGCAGGTGGAGGATGGCGTCGGCACCCTCACGCTCAATCGGCCCGAGCGCAAGAACCCGCTGACCTTCGACTCCTATGCCGAACTGCGCGACCTGTTCCACCGGCTGCGCCACGCCACCGACGTGCATGCGGTCGTGCTGCACGGCGCGGGCGGCAATTTCTGCTCGGGCGGCGACGTGCACGAAATCATCGGCCCGCTGGTGGCGCTCAAGGCGCCCGAGTTGCTGATGTTCACCCGCATGACGGGCGCGCTGGTGTCGGAGATGCGCCATTGCCCGCAGCCCATCGTGGCGGCCATCGACGGTGTCTGCGCGGGCGCGGGCGCCATCATGGCCATGGCCTCCGACATGCGCCTGGGCACGGTGCGCAGCAAGACCGCCTTTCTCTTCAACCGCGTCGGCCTCGCGGGCTGCGACATGGGCGCCTGCGCCATCCTGCCGCGCATCGTGGGCCAGGGCCGCGCCTCGGAGCTGCTCTACACCGGTCGCTCGCTGCCCGGCGATGAAGCCGAGCGCTGGGGCTTTTTCAACCGCCTGTGCGAGCCCGATGCGCTGCTGGCCGAAGCGCAAAAACTCGCGCGCGATATCGCCGACGGCCCGACTTTCGCCAACGGCATCACCAAGTCCATGCTGCACCAGGAGTGGGCCATGACCGTCGACCAGGCCATCGAAGCCGAAGCCCAGGCCCAGGCGCTGTGCATGCTGACGGGCGATTTCGAACGTGCCTACCGCGCCTTCGTGGACAAGCGCCGGCCAGTGTTCGAAGGCAATTGAACCCGCACTTCATCCGGAGCATTCCATGAGCGACACCCGCTACCTCGACTGGCCTTTTTTTGAACCGCGGCACCGCGAACTGGCGCGCACGCTGGACGCCTGGGCGGCAGAGCATGTGCAGCAGGCCCACGGCCACGACGTGGACGCCGCCTGCCGGGCACTGGTGCGCAGCCTGGGCGCAGCAGGCTGGCTGCACCACGCCGTGGCGGCCGAGGCCGGGCAGGCCATCGATACGCGCGCGATCTGCGTGATCCGCGAGACGCTGGCGCGCCACTGCGGTCTGGCGGACTTCGCCTTCGCCATGCAGGGACTGGGCTCGGGCGCCATCTCCCTGGACGGCAACGACAGCCAGCGCGCCCGCTACCTGGGCCGCGTGGCGCGTGGCGAGGCCATCGCCGCCTTCGCGCTGTCGGAGCCCGAAGCCGGCTCGGACGTGGCCGCCATGGCCTGCAGCGCGCGCCAGGAGGGCGACACCTACGTGCTCGACGGGCAGAAGACCTGGATTTCCAACGGGGGCATCGCCGACTTCTACGTCGTGTTCGCCCGCACCGGCGAGGCGCCAGGCGCACGCGGCATCAGCGCCTTCATCGTCGACGCCGACACGCCCGGCTTGTCTATCGCCGAGCGCATCAATGTCATCGCGCCGCACCCGCTGGCCCGGCTCCAATTCACCGCCTGCCGCATCCCGGCCGCGCAGCGCATAGGCGCGCCCGGCGAAGGCTTCAAGCTGGCCATGCGCACGCTGGACGTTTTTCGCACCTCGGTCGCGGCGGCTGCGCTGGGCTTTGCGCGGCGCGCGCTGGACGAGGCGCTGCAGCGCGCCACCAGCCGGCCCATGTTCGGCGGCGTGCTGGCCGATTTCCAGCTGACCCAGGCCAAGCTGGCGGACATGGCCACGGCCATAGACAGCGCGGCGCTGCTCACCTACCGCGCCGCATGGATGCGCGACCAGGGCCAGAACGTCACCCGCGAGGCGGCCATGGCCAAGCTCACGGCCACCGAGAACGCCCAGATGGTCATCGACGCGGCGGTGCAGATGTGGGGCGGACTGGGCGTGGTGAGCGAGCAGCCCGTCGAACGCTTGTACCGCGAAATCCGCGCATTGCGCATCTACGAAGGTGCCAGCGAAGTCCAGCAGTTGATCATCGCGCGCGACCTGCTGCGCGAATGGAAAACACCCGCACCGCTGCCGGCTTGATCCCGCGGCCCTGCCTTGTTTCTGAAGCAATTTTCCGTTTCTATCGAAAAGAGGTTGCCGCATGGCCAGCGCACACACAGACACTTTTGCCCTAGACCACCTGCCCCCGGTCGAGGCACAGCCCGACTACCTGTTCGAGCTGCCGGAACTGCAGTTTGCGCCGCGCCTGAACTGCGCCACCGAACTGCTGGACAAGGCGGTCGCGGCCGGCTGGGGAAGTCGGCTGTGCATTCGCGGCGCGGGCCTGCGCTGGACCTATGCCGATCTGCTGGCCCAGGCCAATCGCATCGCCAACGTGCTGGTGCACGACATGGGTCTGGTGCCGGGCAACCGGGTGCTGCTGCGCGCGCCCAACACGCCCATGCTCGCCGCCTGCTGGTTCGCGGTGATCAAGTCCGGCGGCATCGCGGTGGCGACCATGCCCATGCTGCGCGCCAAGGAGCTGCAGGTCATCATCGACAAAGCCCGGATCAGCCACGCGCTGTGCGATCTGCGGCTGGCCGAGGAACTGCAGCTGGCCGCGCAGAAATGCCCCGTGCTGCGCCAGCTGCGCTGCTTCAATGACGCGTCGGGCGACGGGCTGGAGGCCGCGATGGCGCGCCAGTCCGCGCGCTTCGACAACATCGATACCGCCGCCGACGACACCTGCATTCTGGCCTTCACTTCGGGCACCACCGGCGTGCCCAAGGCCACCATGCATTTCCATCGCGACGTGATGGCGATCTGCGCCTGCTGGCCGGTCCATGTGCTGCGCCCCTCGCCCGACGACGTGTTCATCG
>JAMNYN010000610.1 GCA_023622805.1 Pseudomonadota bacterium
CAGCTGGTACGACAACGAATGGGGCTACTCGAACAAGTGCCTGGAAATGGTGCGCGTCGTCGCCGCCAAATAAGGCCCCCACGCTTGCTCGGCTGACGCCGTAGCCGCTGCCCCCCAAGGGGGCCGTCGCCGCCTTGGGGCGGCCCGGCGGCGGCGTGGCCCCCACGCTTGCTCGGTTGACGCCGTGGCCGCGCTGGGGGGGCGAGGCCCCCCAGATGCTTTTCATCTTGGGGCGACCCGGCGGCGGCGAGCAAGCTACCCAACCCAGGTCCTGCGCTGACGAGCGCAGGGCCCTGGCCAAGCGCCAGTCCCTGCAAGGGGGCTGGCGCTTTTTTCATGGGCTCTCACAGGCGCAAAGTCTGGTGCTCGCCCGTACCCACGGACTCCTCGCCGGTGACCGCCGCCTTGGCCTTTCTGTACAACTGCACCAGCTTGTTGTCCTGCGCATCCCAGTACTCGGCCAACGTCACGGGCGCCACCAGCACTGCCAGGTTCGGATCCTCCACGCCATCGGTGAACCAGGCCTTCGCGGCCGTGCTCCAGAGCTTTTCCTTGAGCACCCGGTCTTCGCTCAGGCTGGCGTAGCTGCTCACCGAGACATAGCTGTCGGCCCCCGGATCGGCAAAGCTGATCTGGATGTGGCCGTCGTTGGCCACGCAACGCGCCAGGTCGCTGTCCCGGCTCAGCAAGAAATAGAAATGCACCCGCTCTTCCTGCTCGCCCTTGTTGGCCATGGTCATGGGACAGGCACGCAGGCTGCCGTCCGCGTGGCGGTAGGTGATCATGGCGAAATGAATGCCCTTGACCAGTTGCCAAAGGGTTTCGCGCGGATTCGTACTCTCGGCCATGTGCATCTCCTTGTGAACGGGTGGATGCTTGTGACTCTAGACAGCGGCACGGCGCCCGCATGTCGGAGAGCGGCCCCTGCCCATGCCCCCTGGACACGCCATGGGGCATTCCCCGGCCCCATGAAAAAAGTCCCTTGCGGGACCTGGTAGAGGCTGGGAGGCCGGACAACGGCCGGCCGCCTGGTCACGCCACCGTGGAGTCCATATCCTGGACTTCGATGGCGCCATTGGCCACATACAGCTCGAACTCGGCCTTGGCCAAGGTGATGGTCACCGGCTGGCCTTCCGACTCCCACGACAGCACCATGCTGCCGATGGCCGTGCCCACCTGCACGGTCAGGCCCGGCGGAACGTCGGCCAGCGGGCCATCGCCCACCCGGTGTTGCACATGGCCGCAGATGAGGGCCTGAAAATTCTCTGGGAATTCGGTGCGAGGCGCAGTGGTCATGAAAATCTCCTGAAGGGGTGGAATCAGGCCCCGCTGTACAGACAGGCTGGGCAGGGACTGTGCAAGCCGGGGCTCGCCAAGGGGCCGAGGGGAATCAGATTCGCCCTGGCCAAAAAATGGTTTCGTCACCAATTTAACGCCTATTGCGCTCGCAGTCTGTCAGCGGATGGCTTTTTGACAGTTTGCCGGTACGCGGCGCGCGCGGCTATGCTGGAGGCTGCCCGGGCTCCGCCCTGTCCTTGAAAGAAAGCCCCGCCATGGCCGATAGCGCGCATGCCGCCAGCACCACCATCCCCTACCGCGTCACGCTGACCGACCCTGCGGGCCACCGCTGGCAGGCGGACGAGCCTGTAGCGCTGGGCGGTGGCGACACCGCCCCCAGCCCCATGCAGCTGCTGCTGTCCGCGCTGGGTGCCTGCACCACGATCACGGTGCAGATGTATGCCCAGCGCAAGCAGTGGCCGCTCACGGGCCTGCACATCGACTTGCGGCTCAACCCCGGCGGCAGGCCGGAAAGCGGCAACGACCTGGAACGCGTGATCACGCTCGACGGCCCGCTCGACGACAGCCAGCGGGAGCGCCTGCAACAGATTGCCGAAGCCTGCCCGGTGCACAAGCTGCTGACGGGCGATGTGCGCATCCATACCCAGCTGACCCCCACTTGATGGAGACTGCCATGCAACCCACTACCCCTGAGCGCCTGTCCACCCGCCTGGCCGACGTAGGCGGCCTTCCCGTGCACCGCGCCGTGCCCCAGCGCGCATTGCGCAAGGTCGGCGCCTGGTGCTTTCTCGACCACCTCGGGCCTGCGGCGCAGAGCACCGAGCACAGCCTGCAGGTCGGCCCGCATCCGCACATCGGCCTGCAGACTTTCACCTGGATGATCGAAGGCGAAGTGCTGCACCGCGACAGCCTGGGCTCGGAGCAGGTCATACGCCCGGGCCAGGTCAACCTCATGACCGCCGGCCGCGGCATCGCTCACTCTGAAGAAAGCCTGGGCAGCCCGCGCATCCATGCGGCCCAGCTGTGGATTGCCCTGCCCGGCGACCAGCGCGACATGCCGCCGCGCTTTCAGCACTACCCCGACGTGCCGCGCTGCACGCAGGACGGCCTGGAGATCTGCGTGCTGGCCGGCGAAGCCCTGGGCATCGTCTCGCCCGTGCAGGTGCACAGCCCCCTGGTCGCGCTGGACCTGGCCTTGCCCGCGGATGCCGGCGTGACAGTCACCACCGCGCTGCCGCCACGCCCGATGAACTCCTCTTCCTGCCGGCCGGCCGCAGCCAGCTCACGCTGCGCTGCACGCCCGGCACCCGCCTGCTGCTGCTGGGCGGCGCGCCCATGCACGAAGACGTGCTGCTGTGGTGGAATTTTGTCGGCCGCACCCAGGAAGAAATGGAGCAGGCCCTGGCCGACTGGCAGGCCGGACCGCCTGCCGACGGCCAGGCGGGACGTTTTGGCCGGCGCGTGGCTTCGCCGCTGCCCCCTTTGACGGCGCCGGCGCTCGAAGGCCGGCTGCGCGCCGGCTGAAGCAACCCGGGGGTCTATTTCACGAGGTTATGCACCAAATAGGGGCAAGCCATGCGCGCGCTGGCCGATAATGCCCGCAGTTCAGGCAGAGGGTGTACGCCCTCACCTGGCCTGCCCACGCAAACGCCGCCTTCCAGCAAGGCGGCGTTTGCACGTCTTGTGTGTACTTTTTCCCTCTGAAAGCAGATCCATGCGTCAAGAACACGACTTCATCGGCATCAAAACCATTCCTCCCGACGCCTACTGGGGCGTTCACACCGCGCGTGCGGTGGAAAACTTCCCCATCACCGGCCACAGCGTGGCCCACATGCCGGAACTCATTCGCGCCTTCGCATTCGTCAAGAAGGCCGCAGCCCACGCCAACCTGGCCCTGGGCGCCATCACTGAAATTCAAGCCACCGCCATCGCCCAAGCCTGTGACGACCTGATCGCCGGGCAACTGCACGACCAATTCGTGGTCGATGTGATCCAGGGCGGCGCCGGCACCTCCACGAACATGAACGCCAATGAGGTGATCGCCAACCGTGCCCTCGAGCACCTGGGATTGCCCAAAGGCCGCTACGACGTGCTGCATCCCAACGACCACGTCAATGCCTCGCAAAGCACCAACGATGCCTACCCGACCGCGCTCAAGCTCGCGACCTGGTTCGGCATCCAGCACCTGCTCGCCGCCCTGGCCGCCCTGCGCGGCGCCTTCCAGGCCAAGGCCGAAGAATTCGCGCCCATCCTCAAAATCGGCCGCACACAACTACAAGACGCCGTGCCGATGACGCTGGGCCAGGAATTCGCCGCCTTTGCCGCGATGATTGCCGACGACGAAAAACGCCTGCGCGAATCCGCCTACCTGATGACCGAAGTCAACATGGGCGGCACCGCCATCGGCACCAGCATCAATGCGCCCGTGGGCTATGTGGATGTGGTCATCCCCCAGCTCGCCGCACTCTCCGGCGTGCCCGTCACCAAGGCCGGCAACCTGATCGCCGCCACGGCCGACACCGGCGCCTTCGTCGACATCTCGGGCATCCTCAAGCGCATCGCCAGCAAGCTGTCCAAGATCAGCAACGACCTGCGCCTGCTGTCCTCGGGCCCGCAGGCCGGCATCGCTGACATCCAGCTGCCCGCACGCCAGGCCGGCTCGTCCATCATGCCGGGCAAGGTCAACCCCGTGATCCCCGAAGTGATGAACCAGGTCTGCTTCGAAGTCATAGGCAACGACGTGGCCATCACCATGGCCTCGGAAGCCGGCCAGCTGCAGCTCAACGCCTTCGAGCCGCTGATGGGCTGGGCGCTGCACAAGAGCCTCACGCACCTGGCGCGCGCCTGCCATACGCTGCAGGTGAACTGCGTCGAAGGCATCACCGCCAACGAAGCCCTGCTGAGCACGCGCATTGCCGAGTCGGTGACGCTGGTCACGGCGCTGAACCCGCTGATCGGCTACGAAAAGTCGGCCGCGATCGCCAAGGCGGCCATCGCCACGGGCCGGCCCATCGCCGAAGTCGCCGAAAGCCTGGGCATCATGAGCCAGGCCGAAATGAAGCAATTGCTGGTGGCCGACAAGCTGACCCAGGCGGGCGCGCTGACTGCGGCATAAAAAAAGGGCGCCAGCATTTGGCGCCCTTGAAGTTAATGAGCCCCACGCTGCGTGAGCGAAGGGCATTGGTCGATACGACAGAGCGTTCGAGAAGGACCACATCCGCCGCCGCCGGGCCGCGCCTCGGCGGCCCCCCCAAGGCGGCGGACGGCCCCCTCGGGGGGCAGCGAGCTACACGCAGTGAGGGAGCGTGGGGCCTTACACCTCGTCAGGAAGTTCCTGGGTGCGTATGGTCTCGCGGCCGTTCTTGTCCTTGAGGCGGCCCAGATCGTGTTCCATCGCGCGTATCAATTTTTCCGTCGCGGCATTGACGGCATCGGCCATTTTCTCGGCTTCGGCGTTCACGGCAATCGGCTGGCGGCCATGGACCCGGGTTTCCAGCACACAGCGCTTGAGGCTGCCCTGGAGCTTGCGTGCATCGGTGTCGGAGAGAAACACTTCGACCCGCGTGATGTATTCGTTGAAGCGCGCCAGGCGGGTGATGAGTTCGCTCTGCACCCACTTCGCCAGAGAGTCTCCGCCCTGGATGATGTTGTCCGTGTGCACCTGGATTTGCATGCTGTCTCCTTTGGCCAAATGCCGGCGGGTGCCGGCGGGTTGGGTCACCCCTGAATAAAACCGCGTCTTGACCCATCCTAGCCCCAAACGGGCCGCTCGTCATGACCATGTCACCGGAAACATGCAAGCCAATGCGTCCGCGGTTCTTGGCGCCATAATGCCAAGCATCCGCAGCGACCCGGTGCTTTTGCAAGCGCCCGTTCCAAGCCATGTCCCAGCCTGCTTCGCGACGTCTCAAGATCGGCCTGTCGGCCTGCTTTTCCCACGCCGACTCCGAGCGCCCGCTGTTCACCGGCAAAACCCTGCAATACGTCGAGCAATCCATCGCCCACTGGATCATGTCGGCCGGCGCCATGGTGGTCATGGTGCCCTGCCCCACGGGGCAGACCGCGCGCGGCGACGTGACGCTGGCCCACTATGCCGACTGGCTCGATGGCGTGGTGATGCATGGCGGCGCCGATGTCTGGCCCGGCAGCTACGGTGAAGAGCCGCTGCGCCCCGAATGGCTGGGCGACCGGGTACGCGACCTCTACGACCTGGCCCTGGTCGAAGCTTTCGCCCAGGCCGGCAAGCCGATCTTCGGCGTCTGCCGGGGCCTGCAGCTGATCAACGTGGCTTTCGGCGGCACGCTCTACCAGGACCTGCAGACCCAGGTGCCGGGCGCGCAATCCCACCGTGACGCCACGGAATACGACCGCCACGCCCACGACATCGCCCTGGTCGAAGGCTCGCGGCTGGCGCAGCTGTATCCAGGCCAGCTGCGTGCGCGCGTCAACAGCATCCACCACCAGGGCATCAAGCAGATCGCGCCGGGCTTTGCCGTCGAAGCCTGGAGCATTCCCGACCACATTCCCGAAGCCATACGCCGCCAGCCGCGCCAGGCCGGCGGCTACATCGCGGCCACCCAATGGCACCCGGAATTTCGCAGCGCCGACGACAGCACGCTCGACGACTCGGCCCTGCTGGCCGACTTCCTGCAGGCCTGCGGCCGCAGCCGCATCCTGCCCTTCCCCGGACACAGCCCGTTTCAGATCAGGAACCGGGCCGCGCGCCTGCTCAAGCGCGCGCTGCTGAGGATGAAACGCGGCGCATAGCGCGCCGCGCCATGATCAATGGTGGTGGCCGTGGCCGCCATGCACATGGCGGTGGGTGATTTCTTCGGCCGTGGCGGCGCGCACTTCGTTGACCTTGCCGGTGAAACGCAATGCCATGCCGGCCAGCGGATGGTTGCCGTCGAGCAGCACTTCAGGGCCCTTGATCTTCACCACGTGGTAGATCTGTGGCTCGCCCTGGTCGTTGCTGCCGCGCAGCTGGCCGCCGACTTTCACGCCCGGAGGGAATTCGGCCTTGGGAATGCTGCGCTTGAGGCTTTCGTCACGCGCGCCGAAAGCGTCTTCCACGGCCAGGTCCACGGTCACCGTGGCGCCCACGGTCTTGCCTTCCAGGGCTTCCTCGACCTTGGCGAACAGGTTGTCGTAGCCGCCATGCAGGTAGGCCACATCGCCGTCGTCCAGGCGCTTGCCCTGCTGATCGGTGATGGTGTAGTGGATGGTGACGGCGGTGTCTTTGCTGATGTTCATGTAAAAAGTGTCCGTTCAAAGGGCTGCGTCCAGCCCGGCGCTGGGATTGTCCCCGATTGCGCTGCCAAGCGGCAGGGCCGTGTTTGGACAGCCCTGCCAGCTACTTTCAAAAGCCCACCATCCATGCAACTGGCGTGGCCCAGCAAGGGGGAAGCCGGGGCGGCCCAAGCCGCGGAAGCGGCTCAGGGGGTGCTGTCTTCCTCCTGACCGGGGTAACGCGCAAACCGGCGCGGCTCGCTGCCGTGTACCGGGTCCTGCTCGGCCCAGGGCCAGCCGCCGAACTGGGTGCGGCGGTAGTCCTGCAGGGCCTGCATGATTTCCTGCTGGGTGTTCATCACGAAGGGGCCGTACTTCACCACCGGCTCGTCCAGCGGCCGGCCCTGCAGCAGCAGGCATTCCACGGCCGTGCCGCCGGTGTTGACCAGTTGCCAGTCCTGCCCGGCCACCAGTTCCAGCGCCGCGTGCCGGTCCGCCAGGACACTGCCGATCTGCAGGCTTTCGCCGGCAAAGAAGTACAGCATGCGGCGCGTGCCCTGGCCGCGCGCCGCGGGCAGCGTCCAGGTCGCGCCGGGCTCCATGTGCAGCGTCCAGATCGCGACATCGGCCGCGTCCTGCGAAGCCCAGGACTCGGGCGGCGGCGCCAGCGGCGCATCGGCGCCGGCCAGTGCGCCGGCGATCACCGTC
>JAMNYN010000450.1 GCA_023622805.1 Pseudomonadota bacterium
AAGCAGGCGGTGCGTGGCGCTCAGCGGCATGTCGAGTTCGGCGCTCAGGCTCGAGATGGCTTTGCCTTCAGGGTGGACGGCGAGGTGCTCCAGGACTTTGAAACTGCGTTCCAGGATGTTGCTCATGCGGTGCGACTTTCTAGCGGGGACAGACGGGTGCCATCTGCTGATTTGTACGAGAAACAGGGAGTAAATGATAAAGGGTTTCTACTGTGGAATGAGTTTCCACTTTTTAACTACCATCGGTATCAATCGCTGGGTCCGCCCGCCCAGTCCGTCGATTCTTCCCTGGAGGTGTTCCATGCGCATTCCTGCCCGCATCGCCCTGGCCGCTGGCCTGTCCCTGCTTTTTGCCCTGCCTGCGAGCGCGCAGCAAGAGCGCGTGATTCGCTTCGGTCACTTGAACAACGCCGATCATCCGGTGAGTTTTGGCGTCAAGCGCTTTGGCGAGATCCTCGCCGCCAAGAGCGGCGGCAAGATGAAGGTCCTGGAATTTCCGGCCTCGCAGCTGGGCAACGAGATGCAGCAGCAGTCGGCGCTGCAAGGCGGCGTGCAGCAGATGTCGGCGCCGGCGACCACGTCTCTCGCGGGCATCGTCAAGGAATTCGGTCTGGTCGACTTCCCGTTCGCGGTCGCCAACTACGCGCAGGCCGATGCGCTGCTCGACGGCCCGCTGGGCCAGGCGCTGATCGCCAAGCTGCCCGAAAAAGGCTTGGTGGCCCTGGGCTACTGGGACCTGGGCTTTCGCAATGTCACCAATAGCAAGCGCGCCATCACCAAGCCCGAGGACTTCGACGGCCTCAAGCTGCGGGTGATTCCCAACCCGGTGTTCCTCGACACGTTCAAGGCCTTCAAGGCCAACCCCGTGCCCATGCCTTTCGCGGAGCTCTACGGCGCGCTTGAAGCCAAGGCCGTCGACGGCCAGGAAAACCCGTTTGCGGTCATCCTGTCGAACAAGTTCTTCGAAGTGCAGAAATTCGTCAGCGCCACCAACCATGTCTATGCGGCCAACATCGTGCTGGTCAGCAAGAAGTTCTGGGACCAGCTCACGCCGTCCGAACAGAAGATGATGAACGAGGCCGCGAACGAATCGCGTGGCTACCAGCGCCAGGTCAGCCGCGCGGCCGCGCAGAAGGCGGTGGGTGAGCTGCAGGCCAAGGGCATGCAGTACAACGAGCTGTCGGCTGCCGAACAGGCGCGCATGCAGAAAATCGCGAAGCCGGTGATCGACCGCTTTTCCTCCACCTACGACCCCGCCATCGTCAAGCTCTACACCGACGAGCTGGCTCGCATCCGCAAGTGAAGACTGGCAGCACAGCATGAAAATTCTTGTCCTCCATGGCCCCAACCTGAACCTGTTCGGTCGGCGCGAACCGCATATCTACGGCACGACGACGCTGTCGCAGATCAACCAACGGCTAGAGCAGCTTGCGCAGGAGTTGGGCGTGACGCTCGACATCATGCAGTCCAACCACGAAGGCGCGCTGGTCGATTTCATGCACGCCCACATCGACAGCGCGCAGGGGGCGCTTGTGAATCCAGCCGGGCTCACCCAGCATGGCGTGCCCTTGCATGACGCGATCAAGGCCATGCCTTTTCCGGTGATCGAAGTGCATATGTCGAACATCGCGGCACGTGAAGCCTGGCGCGCGCACTCCATCATTTCGCCAGCGGTGAAAGCCACGGTGCAGGGCTTCGGTCCGCACTCCTATCTCGCGGGTCTGCGCGCGCTGGTTGAAAGTCTGCGCGAAACGGCCCAGGTCTGATGCCATGGCCGTCCATGCCGTCCCGCCGGGCGGCATGGGTGCTGCCCCCCAAGCAAGGTGAATGACATGAATCGTTGGATAGCCCGCGCCTGCCGCGGTCTCGAAGCCGTGATCGCTGTGATGCTCGGACTGATGGTGGTGCTGGTGTTCGGCAACGTGGTGCTGCGCTATCTGTTCAATTCCGGCATCACCGTCTCCGAGGAAGTGTCGCGCTGGCTCTTCATCTGGATGACATTTCTGGGCGCCATCGTCGCCCTGCGCGAGCACCGCCATCTGGGCGTCGACATGGTGGTGCAGCGGCTGCCGGCCTGGGCCAAGAAGATCTGTCTGGCCCTGGGCCATTTGCTGATGCTCTACATCCTGTGGCTGCTGCTTCAGGGCAGCTTGATGCAGGCGCGGATCAACTGGGACGTCACGGCGCCGACCACCGGCGCGTCGATGGCCATCGTCTACCTCTCCTGCGTGGTGTTCGCGGTCTGCGCAGGCTTTCTGATGCTGCTGGATCTGCTGCGGCTGCTCACGGGGAAGATGCAGGAAGAAGAACTGGTGATGGTGCAGGAATCGGAAGAAGCGGTGCAGCTGCAGCAAATATTGACGGCCCAGGCGGGCGATGCGCCTGCGGTCCGGAAAGGCGAGAAATGACGATCTTCGTATTTGTGGGCGCCCTGCTGCTGGCCATGGCCATGGGCATTCCGATTGCGTTCTCGCTGCTCGCCAGCGGCGTGGCGCTGATGTGGCATCTGGACCTGTTCGATCCGCAGATCCTCGCGCAGAACCTGATCGGCGGCGCCGACAGCTTCCCGCTGCTGGCCGTGCCGTTCTTCATGCTGGCCGGCGAAATCATGAACGTCGGCGGGCTGTCGCGGCGCATCGTCGATTTCGCGCTGGCGCTGGTGGGCCATGTCAAGGGTGGGCTGGGCTACGTGACCATCATGGCCGGTTGCCTGCTGTCGGCGTTGTCGGGGTCGGCCGTGGCCGATGCCGCGGCGCTCACGGCGCTGCTGCTGCCGATGATGACCAAGGCCGGCCACGACAAGGCCCGCGCCGGCGGGCTGATCGCCGCGACCGGCGTGATCGGCCCGGTGATTCCGCCCAGCATCGGCCTGGTGATCTTCGGTGTCGCCGCGAACGTGTCGATTTCCAAGCTGTTTCTCGCGGCCATCGTTCCGGGCCTGCTGATCGGCGGCGCGCTGTGGGTTACCTGGGCCTACCTGGTGCGCAAGGAGAAGCTCGTGCCGCCGCCGCGCAAGTCGCGCGCCGAGATCCTGCTCGCGGCCCGCAAGGCGTTCTGGGCGCTGCTGTTGCCGGTAATCATTCTCGTGGGACTGCGCATGGGCGTGTTCACGCCGACCGAAGCCGCCGTGGTGGCCGCGGTCTATGCGCTGTTCGTGTCCTCCGTCATCTACCGGGAGATCACCTGGGCCAAGCTCTACGCGATCTTTGTCGTCGCGGCCAAGACCAGCGCCATCGTGATGTTCCTGATCGCGGCGGCCATGGTCAGCGCCTGGCTGATCACGGTCGCCGACCTGCCATCCAAGGTCGTGGCGCTGTTGCAGCCATTCATGGACAACAAGATGCTGCTGATGATCGCCATCATGGTGCTGGTGATGCTGGTCGGCACGGCGATGGACATGACGCCGACCATCCTGATCCTGACCCCGGTGCTGATGCCGGTGGTCAACGCCGCCGGCATCGACCCGGTCTATTTTGGCGTGATGTTCATCATCAACAACTCGATCGGCCTGGTGACGCCGCCCGTGGGAACGGTGCTGAACGTGGTCGCGGGGGTCGGCAGGATGTCGATGGACGATGTCACGCGCGGCGTCGTGCCGTTCATGCTTGCGCAGTTCGCCGTCATGTTCCTGATGGTGATCTTTCCCTGGCTGGTCACAGGGCCGGCAAAGCTTCTCTACCGCTGAGCGCACGGGACGGCTTATTGCGGCCGCTGGCGCGCGGGCACGCGCTGCTCCAGTGGCGCGGGCTGGTAGCCGGCATCAAAGCTGCAGCCCTGGCCGAACGCCGGCTCGAAGCCAGCACAGGCCGTGGCGATGCTGGCGGGCGTGGGCTTGCTGCCCTGGTCTATCCACTGCAGCAGCGCGGACATCAGCGTGGGGTAGGTCGGGTCGCTGATGTAGCTGTGCGTGCCCTTGCGGGTGAAGGTCTGCACCAGACGATCCGCGCTGCCGCCTTGCTGCATCACGCCCAGGTAACGGGCGTCCAGCTCGACGAAGGCGGTGGGGTCGCTGATCCACTTGGCGGAGAGCACGGGCACGGGGAGCTTGCCGACAGGGTCGGTGTCCGCGGCAAAGCGCGCATAGGCAGTGGGATCGGCGCGGTAGCGCAGCACGCCGGCGTTCAAGGCCGCGTCATCGGCCGAGCCGGAGTAGACCGCGCCGGTGTTGCCGAAGGGGCTGGCGCCGCCGGTGCGTTGGGCGCTGATGTCCTGGAAGTGCAGGGTGGCCCAGGTCAGGTGCGACGCAATGGCGCGGTCCGGAATCTTGATCACGTTGACCAAGGTACGGATTTTCGCCTGCTGCGCGGGCGTGCGCTGCGCCGCGGGCTTGTCCAGCGCCAGGCACTCGTCGGCACGCGCCGCCACGTCGGCGTTCTTCATGCGGGCCGTGGCCGGCAGGCCCAGGTTGAGGGCGTACTGCGCTTCGTTCGGGCGCGGGTGGTTGCCGCACAGGTACTGGTAGACCACGCGCAGATCGGTGCGGAAGTCGTAGGCATGGGTGCCGCCGCCGAGCACGCCGCTGGTCAGCAGCACGCCGTCATACGGGCGCTCGCCCACACTGTCCTGCGTGAACATTTCCGCGCCCTTGGCCGCCACACCCGCACCCCATGATTGGCCGTGCAGGATGGTGCGGCGGGGCTGGGCCACATGGTCGCGGAAGATGCCGCGCAGGCGCTCCGTGTCTTGCGCTGCGGCACGCACGGCCACGCCGCCTTGGCGAAAGCTCGAGCCCGCCCAGGCATAACCGGCCTTGACCATGATGGCCCAGCGGGTGAGGTCTTCCTCCACGCGCGCTGCGCTGGGCGCGGCGAGGCTGGGGCCGCCGTGGGCGTGCAACACCAGCACGCCGTTCCAGTCGGCGGGTCGGGCGATGAGGTAGTAGGCGCCCATAGCGTCCTTGCCGGCAAGGCATGTGGCGCTGCTGGGCACTTGCGCCGGACAGGCGGTGGGCGTGGGCGCTGCCTCCCGGGAGGTGGTCGGGCCGTGCAATACCGCCGAGCCGCCAGCGCAGCCGGAAAGCGCCAGCAGGGCGAGAAGAAAAATGCCGTGGGGGCGCGGATGCAGGCGCATGGGTTGTCTCCATTATTGTTGGGCCGGGCTCGCCTGGCAGTCTATCGGCAAGCCTGGGCGGGCAGGAAATTGGGCGGCAGCGACCGATTCGCAACGCAAAAGTTCCAGCGTTTTTTATGCCTTCAATCCTCTATTCAAAGTGAGGACAAGGTGCTACAACCACTGCATACGGCAAGCGAATGCCTTGCAACCTTGCGGCACTGTTCGCCTTTGAGTGTCGCCACGGGAGGTCGTATGGATGTCCTGAGCAACTCTGCTGCACGTTACGTTCGCCTGCGCGAAGAGGAAATGTCTGTCGACGAATACCTCGCATTGTGTCTGCGCGATCCCATGGCCTATGAGAGCGCTGCCCAGCGCATGCTGGTCGCCATGGGAGAGCCGGAAATAGTGGATACGCGCAGCGACCCGCGCCTGTCGCGACTGTTTGCCAACAAGGTCATCCGCCGTTACCCTGCCTTCGCCGAGTTCTACGGCATGGAGGACTCCATCGAGCAGGTGGTGAGCTTCTTCCGCCATGCGGCCCAGGGACTGGAGGAGCGCAAGCAGATCCTGTACCTGCTGGGTCCGGTGGGCGGCGGCAAAAGCTCGATCGCCGAACGCTTGAAGTACCTGATGCAGAAAGTGCCGTTCTACGCGCTCAAGGGTTCGCCGGTGAACGAGTCGCCGCTGGGGCTGTTCGATGCCATGGAAGATGGGCCGTTGCTGGAAGAGCAGTTCGGCATCCCGCGGCGCTGTCTGCAGCATGTGCTTTCGCCCTGGGCCGTCAAGCGCCTGGAGGAGCTCGGCGGCGATATCCGCCAGTTCCGCGTCGTCAAGCGCTACCCCAGCATCCTGCGGCAGATCGCCATTGCCAAGACCGAGCCGGGCGACGAGAACAACCAGGACATCTCCAGTCTGGTCGGCAAGGTGGACATCCGCAAGCTGGAGAACTTCGCCCAGGATGACACCGACGCCTACAGCTATTCCGGCGGCCTGTGCCTGGCCAATCAGGGCCTGCTGGAATTCGTCGAAATGTTCAAGGCCCCGATCAAGGTGCTGCACCCCTTGCTCACCGCCACGCAGGAGAGCAATTACAAGGGCACGGAAGGCTTTGGCGCCATCCCCTTCGATGGCATCGTGCTGGCGCACAGCAATGAAAGCGAGTGGAAGGCCTTTCGCAACAATCGCAACAACGAGGCCTTCCTGGACCGCATCTACATCGTCAAAGTGCCGTATTGCCTGCGCGTCTCCGAGGAGGTGAAGATCTACGAAAAGCTGATCCGCGAATCGGCGCTGGCCAACGCCGTGTGCGCGCCCGGCACGCTCAAGATGATGGCCCAGTTCTCGGTGCTCACGCGCCTGATGGAGCCGGAGAACTCCAGCATCTTCAGCAAGATGCAGGTCTATGACGGCGAAAGTCTCAAGGACACGGACCCGCGTGCCAAGAGCTACCAGGAGTACCGCGATTTCGCGGGCGTGGACGAAGGCATGACGGGCATCTCCACGCGCTTTGCCTTCAAGATCCTGTCCAAGGTCTTCAACTACGACAGCACCGAGGTGGCGGCCAACCCGGTCCATCTGATGTATGTGCTGGAGCAGCAGATCGAGCGCGAGCAGTTTTCGGCCGAGCTGGAGACCAAATACACCGGCTACATCAAGGAATACCTGTCGCCGCATTACGCCGAGTTCATCGGCAAGGAAATCCAGACCGCCTACCTGGAGAGCTACAGCGAGTACGGCCAGAACATCTTCGACCGCTACGTCACCTACGCCGACTACTGGATCCAGGACAACGAGTACCGCGACAACGACACCGGCGAGGCTTTCGACCGGGCGGCACTCAATGCCGAACTGGAGAAGATAGAAAAGCCCGCGGGCGTCGCCAACCCCAAGGATTTTCGCAACGAGATCGTTAATTTCGTGCTGCGCGCGCGCGCCAACAACCAGGGCAAGAACCCGGCCTGGACCAGTTACGAGAAGCTGCGCCTGGTGATAGAGAAGAAGATGTTCTCCAACACCGAGGAGTTGCTGCCCGTCATCAGCTTCAACGCCAAGGCCAGTGCAGAGGATGCGCGCAAGCACGAGGACTTCGTCGTCCGCATGGAGTCCAAAGGCTACACGCCCAAGCAGGTGCGCCTGCTGTGCGAGTGGTACCTGCGCGTGCGCAAGAGCAGCTGAGAGC
>JAMNYN010000597.1 GCA_023622805.1 Pseudomonadota bacterium
ACCGGGCGCGGAAAGCGCGCCAGCGCCGCCACCGGGTCGTTGGCCGGCGAAGCGATGTCCAGCGCTTTTTGCCCCAGCTCGCGCAGGTCCAGGCCCGCGCAAAAAGCCTTGCCCGTGCCGGTCAGGATCAGCACGCGCAGGCTGTCGTCGCGCGCGAGTTCATCGAGGGCCAGCACCAGCGCCAGGCGCAGCGGCGTTGACAGCGCGTTCATGGCCTCGGGCCGGTTCAGCGCAATGCAGGCGCAGCCGGGCTGGGGGCGCGTGACTAGCAGCAGTTCGTTCATGGGGGGTCTCCTGTCGGTGGGGCGAGTACGGGACAGGGGCCAGTGTGGGCCGGGTCGAGGCGGCGGCGCATCGTCGCAAGCGACGAAATCGGCAGAGGGCCGGCGGCAGGGAAGACGGTTTCCAAAATCGTCTGTTCCGACGACGCTGCCCGCGGCCCGGGGGCCAACAATGCCTTGGCTGTTATTCGCAACTGGAGAACCCCAATGTCCGAAGCCTATATCGTCGCCGCGGCCCGTACCGCTGGTGGCCGTCGCAATGGCCGCCTTGCCGGCTGGCATCCCGCCGACCTGGCCGCCCAGGTCCTGAATGCACTGATCGAACGCACCGACGCCGATCCGGCGCTGATCGAGGACGTGATCATGGGCTGCGTCGGCCAGGCCGGCGAGCAGTCCAACAACATCGCCCGCAATGCGGTGATGGCCTCGCGCCTGCCCGAGTCCGTGCCCGCGACCTCGGTCGATCGCCAGTGCGGCTCGTCCCAGCAGGCGCTGCATTTCGCGGCCCAGGCCGTGATGTCGGGCGCCATGGACATCGTCATCGCCGCCGGCGTGGAAAGCATGACGCGCGTGCCCATGGGCACGCCCAGCATCCTGCCTTACAAGAACGGTCTGGGCAGCTATATGAGCCCGGGCATCGTCGCGCGCTACCCCGGCGTGCAGTTCAGCCAGTTCACCGGCGCCGAGCAGATCGCGCTCAAATACGGCCTGTCCAAGGAACAGCTGGACGCCTATGCGCTGCTGAGCCACCAGCGCGCCATTGCCGCGACCCGCGCCGGCCACTTCGCTGACGAAATCGTGCCCGTGGCGGTGCGCCTGGCCGACGGCAGCGAGACCGGCGAAATGCACACCACCGACGAAGGCATTCGCTACGAGGCCACGCTGGAGAGCATTGCCGGCGTCAAGCTGATCGCCGAAGGCGGGCGCTGCACGGCGGCGACTGCCAGCCAGATCTGCGACGGCGCGGCCGGCCTGATGGTGGTCAATGAGCGCGGCCTGAAGATCCTGGGCGTCAAGCCCCTGGCCCGCGTGCACCATATGACCGTGATCGGCCATGACCCGGTGATCATGCTCGAAGCGCCCATCCCCGCCACGCAGCGCGCGCTGAAAAAAGCCGGCATGACGATCAGCGACATCGACCTCTACGAAGTCAACGAGGCCTTCGCGCCCGTGCCCCTGGCCTGGCTGCAGACCCTGGGCGCCGACCCGTCCCGCCTCAACGTGAACGGCGGCGCGATCGCGCTGGGCCATCCCCTGGGCGGCTCGGGCGCCAAGCTCATGACCACGCTGGTCCATGCGCTGGGCCAGCGCGGCAAGCGCTACGGCCTGCAGACCATGTGCGAAGGCGGCGGCCTGGCCAACGTCACCATCATCGAGCGACTGTAAGCGCGGCCATGGGCCCGGGGCCCGTGGCTGGACTGGGGCCGCCAGCGGCCCGGCAAAGACAGTGCTGCAGTCGCCGACTGCAGCCCCATCGCATCAAAAAGAGATAGCCGCATGACCCATGACAACGATCGCGCAGGCCAGGCTTTGCTGCACATCGCGGGTGTTTCGGTGCGCTTCGGCGGCATCGTGGCACTGGACGGCGTGTCCTTCGACGTGCAGCGCGGACAGATTTGCGGACTCATAGGTCCCAACGGCGCGGGCAAGAGCACGCTGTTCAACTGCCTGTCGCGCCTTTATGAATGCAATAGCGGCAGCATCCACTTCGACGGCCACCCGCTGTCGACCATGCCGCGCCACCGTATGGCGGGCATAGGCATAGGCCGCACTTTTCAGAATCTGGCGCTGTTTCGCACCATGACCGTGCGCGAGAACGCGCTCGTGGGTTGCCACAGCCAGCACCACGCTGGCTTTCTGCGCAATGCTTTTCGCCTGCCGGGCGCGGCGCGCATCGAGGCCCAGGCGCAGGAGCGCGCCCAGACGCTGATCGATTTTCTGGGCCTGGGCAGCGTGGCCGAGCGCACCGTGGCCGATCTGCCTTTCGGCACGCAAAAGCGCGTCGAGCTGGCCCGGGCGCTCGCGGCCCAGCCCCAGCTGCTGCTGCTGGACGAGCCCGCCGCCGGCCTCAACCACGAGGAACTCGAAAGCCTGGGCACGCTGATCCGCGACATCCGCGACCGCCTGCAGGTCACGGTGCTGCTGGTCGAGCACCACATGGGACTGGTGATGGGCGTTTCCGACAAGGTCGTGGCGCTGAACTTCGGCAAGAAGATCGCCGAGGGCACGCCGGCACAGGTGCGTGCCCACCCCGAAGTGATCCGTGCCTATCTGGGTGCGGACGAGGAGGAAACCGTATGAGTTCCATTCTGGAAGTGCGCGGCCTGCGCGCCGCCTACGGCGCCACGCGCGTGCTGCAAGGCCTTGACCTGGACATCGCGGACGGCGAAATCGTCGCCTTGCTGGGCGCCAACGGCGCGGGCAAGACCACCACGCTGCGCGCGCTGTGCCAGGCCATGGTCACCACCGAAGGCAGCATTTCGCTGGTGGGGCAGCGCATCGACGGCCGCTCTACCGAACAGATCGCCAAGCTGGGCGTGGGCCATGTGCCCGACGGCCGCGGCACTTTTCTGGGGCTGACGGCCGAAGAGAACCTGCGCCTGGGGGCCTATGCCCGGCCCAGCCGCATCGGGGCCGACGCCGACATGGAGCGCATCTACGGCTACTTTCCACGCCTCAAGGAGCGCCGCGCCCAGCAGGCCGGCACGCTGTCGGGCGGCGAGCAGCAGATGCTGGCCATAGGCCGCGCGCTGATGGGCAAGCCCCGCCTGCTGCTGCTCGACGAGCCGTCGTTCGGCCTGGCTCCGCTGATCGTCAAGGACATCTTCGCCATCATGCGGCGCATCAACCAGGAGGAGCGGGTCTCCATCCTGCTGGTGGAGCAGAACGCCAAGCTGGCGCTCGATCTGTCCGACCGCGCCTACCTGCTGGAGACCGGGCGCATCGTGCTGTCCGGGCCCTCCGACGACATCCGACGCGACGACGCTGTTCGCCGCGCCTACCTGGGGGAATAAAGCATGGACGCCTTCCTGCATCAACTGCTCGCCGGCCTGGCCTCGGGCGGCATCTACGCCAGCGTGGCGCTGGCCCTGGTGATGATTTACCAGGCCACGCACCACATCAATTTCGCCCAGGGCGAGATGGCCATGTTCTCGACCTTCATCGCCTGGAGCCTGATCCAGGCCGGCCTGCCGTACTGGGCGGCGTTCTTCGCCACCGTGGTGCTGTCCTTCGTGCTCGCGGCCGTGGTGGAGTTCACCGTGATCCGGCCCATGCACGACAAGCCGGCGCTGTCGGTGGTGGTGGTCTTCATCGGTCTGCTGGTGATCTTCCACAGCCTCGCGGGCTGGCTGTTCGGCTACACCATCAAGCAGTTCCCCAGCCCGTTCCCGCAGGACGCCTGGTATGGCAGCTCGATGATGTCGGCGCACGAAGTGGGGGCCATCTTCGTCACGCTGCTGGTGGTGGCCGCGCTGTTCTCCTTCTTTCGCTTCACGCCCCTGGGCCTGGCGATGCGCGCCGCAGCGCAGAACGCGGCCTCGTCGCGGCTGGTGGGCATCAACGTCGGGCGCATGCTGATGCTGGGCTGGGGCCTGGCCGGCGCGATCGGCGCGGTGGCCGGAATGATGGTCGCGCCGGTGGTCTTCCTCGATCCCCACATGATGACCGGCGTGCTGCTCTACGCCTTCGCCGGCGCGCTGATCGGCGGCATCGACAGCCCCCTGGGCGCGGTGCTCGGCGGCTTTCTGGTGGGCGTGCTGGAGAACCTGATCGGCACCTACGTGGTGGGCACCGAACTCAAACTGTCCGTGGCGCTGGTGCTCATCGTCGGCGTGCTCATCGTGCGCCCGGCCGGCCTGCTCGGCCGCACTGTCGTGACCCGCGTCTGACCCCGTGACCCAAGGATTGCTGCACATGAACACTCTCAACACCACGGCCCGCACGACGCTCGCGCAGGCCAGCGCCCCGGCTCGCAGCGGCGGCTTCGCGCCCGGCTGGACCGCCACGCTGGCCATCGTCGCGCTGTTCG
This sequence comes from Pseudomonadota bacterium, assembly GCA_023622805.1. Taxonomy (GTDB): domain Bacteria; phylum Pseudomonadota; class Gammaproteobacteria; order Burkholderiales; family Burkholderiaceae_C; genus Comamonas; species Comamonas bellezanensis. Next base: position 4,312 of record JAMNYN010000597.1, read on the forward strand.
CCATCGCCATCACTTTCGTCGCCAAGGGCTTCCAGCTGTTCCAGGCGACCATGGTGCTGTCGTATGCCATCGCGCTGCTGGGCCTGAACATCCTGACCGGCTACAACGGCCAGATCTCGCTGGGCCACGGCGCGTTCTACGCCATCGGCGCCTACACCACGGCGATTCTCATGGAGCACGGCGGCACGCCCTACTGGGCCACGGTGCCGGCCGCGGCCGTGGTCTGCCTGGCGGTGGGCTATGCCTTCGGGCGCCCGGCGCTCAAGCTCGACGGGCTGTACCTGGCGCTGGCGACGTTCGCGCTGGGCGTGGCCATGCCCCAGCTGCTCAAGTACAAGCACCTCGAAGCCTGGACCGGCGGCGTGCAAGGCATCGTGCTGATGAAGCCCGAAGCGCCTTTCGGCTTGCCGCTCACGGCCGACCAGTGGCTTTATTTGTTCGCGCTGTTGGTCACGGTGATCATGTTCGTCATCGCCCACAACCTGCTGCAAAGCGGCACGGGCCGCGCGTTGCGGGCCATCCGCGACCACGCCATGGCGGCCGAGGCCATGGGCGTGGACAACAAGCACTACAAGTCCATGGCCTTTGGCGTGTCGGCGGCCTATACCGGCGTCGGCGGCGCGCTGTCGGCCATCGCCGTGCAGTTCGTGGCGCCCGACTCGTTCACGTTGTTCCTGTCGATCTCGCTGCTGGTGGGCATCGTCATCGGCGGCGTGGGCACGCTGTGGGGCGCGATCTTCGGCGCCGTGTTCATCATGTTCGTGCCTTCGCTGGCCGAGAAAGTGTCCAAGGCCGCGCCCTGGGCCATCTACGGCGTGGTGCTGATCGCAATCATGTTCGCCATGCCGGGCGGCGTGGTCGGCATGTTGCGCAAGATCCAGGACCGTTTCAAGACCCGTGCCGGCGCGCCAGGCGGCTGATCGCGGCCACTCTCTCAAAAACCAAGGAGACACAGCAGCATGCAACAAGCTCAATTCCCCACGCGCCGCCACACACTCGCGGCCCTGGCCGGGCTCTCGCTGGGCGCGGCCCTGCCGGCCATGGCCCAGAAGAAGTACGATCCGGGCGCGAGCGACACCGAGATCAAGCTGGGCATGCCCATGCCTTTGTCGGGCCCGGTCTCGGGCTATTCGCTGGTGGGCAAGGTCGCGCAGGCCTATTTCAAGAAGCTCAACGAGGCCGGCGGCATCAACGGCCGCAAGATCAGCCTGGTGATCTACGACGACCAGTACTCGCCGCCCAAGACGGTGGAAGTGGTGCGCCGCATGGTCGAGGAAGACCAGGTGCTGGCCATCTTCGGCGGCCTGGGCACGGCGGCCAACAGCGCGATCCAGCGCTACATGAACATGAAGAAAGTGCCGCAGCTGTTCATCCAGAGCGGCGCCGCCCAGTTCGACGATGCGGCCAAGTCGCCCTGGACCGTGCCCTTGCTGGGCAGCTACCAGGGCGAGGGCCGGGTCTTCGCGCGCCAGATCCTGGCCAGCCGCCCCGACGCCAAGGTGGCCGTGCTGATGCAGAACGACGACCTGGGCCGCGAGCTGCTCAAGGGCCTGCAGCAAGGCCTGGCCGGGCAGACCAAGGTCAAGATCGTGTCCCAGGCCACCTTCGAAGTCACCGACCCCACGGTCGATTCGCAGCTGGTGCAGCTCAAGAGCGCGGGCGCCGACGTGCTGGTGATGGCGGCCACGGCGCGCACCGCCGCGCAGGCCATACGCAAGGTCGCGGCCCTGGGCTGGCAGGCCGACCGCTACCTCTGCTATGCCGGCTCCTCGGTCAAGATGGCCATGGAGCCCGCAGGCGTGGAAAACTCCAAGGGCGTGGTGTCGCTGGCCGTCTACAAGGAGCCGCTGAGCCCGCGCTGGGCGCGCGACGCCGACGTGCTGGCCTACCTCGATCTGCTCAAGACCCATGCGCCCGGCGTCGATGCGGGCAATGGCGCCGGCGTCTCGGGCTATTTGGTGGCGACATTGATGACGCATGTGCTCAAGTCCGCGGGCGACGACTTGTCGCGCGACAACGTGCGCCGCCTGGCCAGCAACCTCAAGGACGTGCAACTGCCCATGCTGCTGCCCGGCGTGATGGTGGCGAACTCGGCCAAGGACTTGCACGCCTATGCGTCCATGCAGCCGGTGCGCTTCAACGGTGTCGAGATGGAAGCCACCGGGCCGGTGCTGGCGATGAAGTGAGCGCCTGCCTGGCGCCTTGTTGACCTTTTCCTTGCGAGAACCCCATGACCGAAAGCTCCAGCGAATCCTCCCTCCTGTATGAACGCGATGGCGACGTCGCCATCCTGAGCCTGCATGTGCCGACCCGGCTCAATCCGCTGACCAAGGACATCCAGCACGGTCTGCGCGAGCATCTGGCGCGCATGTGCGACGAAGGCACGGTGCGCGCCCTGGTGCTGACCGGCTCGGGCAAGGCCTTTTGCGTGGGCGCCGATCTGTCGAGCATGGGGGCGGCCGGCACAGGTGCGGCCGACGACGGCGCCAGCCTGGGGCAGCGCACGGCCGATGGCATGGCCGAGCTGTCGAACCGGCTGATCGCCGACATCCGTGCCCTGCCTTTCCCCGTGGTCAGCGCCGTCAACGGCCCGGCGGCGGGTGCAGGCGTGGGCCTGGCGCTGTCGGCCGATGTGGTGGTGGCAGCGCGCTCGGCCTACTTCTATCTGCCCTTCATGCCCCGGCTGGGCATCGTGCCCGATCTGGGCACGACCTGGTTCCTGGAGCGCTCGATCGGTCGCGCGCGCTCCGTGGCCTTGTCGCTGCTGGGCGATCGTCTGAGCGCGGAACAGGCCGCGCAGTGGGGCCTGATCTGGGCCTGTGTCGACGACGCCGTGCTGCGCCAGGAAGCGCTGGCCATCGCCCAGCGCTTGGCCCGCCTGCCGGCGCATGCGGCGCGCGAGATTCGCCAGGCCT
>JAMNYN010000348.1 GCA_023622805.1 Pseudomonadota bacterium
ATGTGCACGTCCACCGCATCGAAGCCGGCTTCCGCGAAGGCATAGGCCATTTCCACATGCGAGTTCACGCCCTGCTCGCGCAGCACGGCCACGCGGGGCTTGGACAGGTTCAGGAACGGCGCGGCGACATTGTCCCGCGCGTCGAACGACAGCGACAGGTGCATGCCCGGGTCGGTGGGCTCGCCCGCAGCGGCGTGTTCGGCGTCGGCGCAGACCGGGTTGTCGCGCTGCTGCGCGATCTTCCAGCTGACCGCGTCCCAGACCTGGTGCAGGTCGCTGAGCGAAGCGCTGAAAACGGACTTGGCGTCGCGCCAGACTTGCAGCTGGCCCTTGCCCGCGTCGATGGTGCTCGACAGCGGACGGGTCTTGCCGACGAAATGGCTGCACTGGGCCAGGCCGTGTTCGCGCAGGGTCTGCATCACCGCATTGCGCTCGGAAGTCTTGACCTGCAGAACGACGCCGATTTCTTCGTTGAACAAGGCTTTCAGCGTGAGCTCTTCGCGCCGGCCGCTGACCTGCTGCGCCCAATTCTTGCTGTCGCCGCTGTCCATGCGGCTGTCGGAAATGCCGTCGCCTTCGAGCACCAGCATGTCCACGTTCAGCGCCACGCCCACATGGCCGGCGAAGGCCATTTCGGCCGCCGTGGCCAGCAGGCCGCCATCGCCCTTGTCGTGGTAGGCCAGGATCTGGCCCTGCGCGCGCAGCGCGTTGACGGCCTTGACCAGTTGCACCAGGTCTTGCGCGTCGTCCAGGTCCGGCGTTTCGTTGCCGCTTTGATTCAGCACCTGGCCCAGGATGGAGCCGCCCATGCGCATCTTGCCGCGGCCCAGGTCGATCAGCACCAGGGTGGTGTCTTCTTCAGTGGCGTCGAGCTGGGGCGTGAGCGTGGTGCGCACGTCGTCGATAGAGGCGAAGCCGGTGATGATCAGGCTCACGGGCGAAGTGACTTTCTTGGTCACGCCGTTTTCCTGCCATTGCGTGCGCATGGACAGCGAGTCCTTGCCCACGGGAATGGAGATGTCCAGCGCGGGGCACAGTTCCATGCCCACGGCCTTGACGGTGGCGTACAGCGCGGCGTCTTCGCCGGGCTCGCCACAGGCGGCCATCCAGTTGGCCGACATCTTCACGCGCGGCAGCTCGATCGGTGCGGCCAGCAGATTGGTGATGGCTTCGGCCACGGCCATGCGGCCCGAAGCCGGGGCGTTGATCGCCGCCAGCGGCGTGCGCTCGCCCATGGCCATGGCTTCACCGGCAAAGCCGCGGTAGTCGGCCAGGGTCACGGCCACGTCGGCCACGGGCACTTGCCAGGGGCCGACCATCTGGTCGCGGTGAGTCAGGCCACCCACGGCGCGGTCGCCGATGGTGATCAGAAAGCGCTTGGACGCCACCGTGGGGTGGGCCAGCACGTCGATCACGGCGGACTCCAGCGCCACGCCGGTCAAGTCCATGGCGGGCAGCTCGCGCGTCAAGGTGGTGACATCCTTGTGCACCTTGGGCGGCTTGCCCAGCAACACGTTCATGGGCATGTCGACCGGGAATTTCTGGTCCTCGGCCGTTGCCGCCGTGTCTTCGAGCACCAGTTGGCGCTCTTCGGTGGCCGTGCCGATCACGGCAAACGGGCAGCGCTCGCGTTCGCAGAAAGCGGTGAACTGGGCCAGCGATTGCGGGGCAATCGCCAGCACATAGCGTTCCTGGCTTTCGTTGGACCAGATTTCCTTGGGCGCCATGCCCGACTCTTCGAGGTTGACTGCGCGCAGGTCGAAGCGTGCGCCGCGGCCCGCGTCGTTGGTCAGCTCGGGGAATGCGTTGGACAAACCGCCCGCGCCCACGTCGTGGATCGCCAGGATGGGGTTGTTCTCGCCCTGCTGCCAGCAGTGGTTGATCACTTCCTGCGCCCGGCGCTCGATTTCAGGGTTGCCGCGCTGCACCGAGTCGAAGTCGAGTTCGGCGGCGTTGGTGCCCGTGGCCATGGAGCTGGCCGCGCTGCCGCCCATGCCGATGCGCATGCCGGGGCCGCCCAGCTGGATCAGCAGCGAGCCCGCGGGAAATTCGATTTTCTTGGTCTGGTCCTTGTCGATCACGCCCAGGCCGCCGGCGATCATGATGGGCTTGTGGTAACCGCGCACCACGCCGCCGACTTCCTGCTCGTACTCGCGGAAGTAGCCGGCCAGGTTGGGACGGCCGAACTCGTTGTTGAAGGCCGCGCCACCCAGCGGGCCTTCGGTCATGATTTGCAGCGGGCTGGCGATGTGCTCGGGCTTGCCGATGGTGCTGCCCCACAGCTTGGAGACGGTGAAGCCGCTCAGGCCGGCCTTGGGCTTGGAGCCGCGACCGGTCGCGCCTTCGTCGCGGATTTCACCGCCGTTGCCCGTGGAGGCGCCGGGGAAAGGCGAAATCGCCGTCGGGTGGTTGTGCGTCTCGACCTTCATCAACACATGGTGGGTCGCGGCCTGCTTCACATAGCTGGGCGCGTTGTCCGCACCCGCATCCAGGCGCGCGACGAAGCGCTCGACCTCGTGGCCTTCCATGATCGACGCATTGTCCGAATACGCGACCACGGTGTGCTGGGGCGACACCTGGTGGGTGTTGCGGATCATGCCGAACAGCGACTTCTCCTGGGCCACACCGTCGATGGTGAAGCTGGCGTTGAAGATCTTGTGGCGGCAATGTTCGGAATTGGCCTGGGCGAACATCATCAATTCCACGTCCGTGGGATTGCGCTTGAGGCCCTGGAAGGCCGTGACCAGGTAGTCGATTTCGTCTTCGGCCAGGGCCAGGCCCCAGGCCTTGTCGGCGGCGAGCAGCGCCGCGGCGCCGCCGCCGAGCACGTCGACGAAGGCCATGGGCTGGGCCTGCAGTTCCGTGAACAGCTGGCCGGCGTCGCCGCGCGAAGCCACCACCGACTCGGTCATGCGGTCATGCAGCAGTGCCGCGACCTGGGCCAGTTGCTCGGCCGTGAGTTCGGGGGTGCCGCCCAGCAGGCCGGTCTTGAGCTGGATGCGGTATTCGGTGATGCGCTCCACGCGCTGGATCACCAGGCCGCAGTTGCGCGCAATGTCGGTGGCCTTGGAAGCCCAGGGCGAAATCGTGCCCAGGCGGGGTGTGACCACCACGGCCAGACCGTCGCTGGGGCCGGCATAGGGCTCGCCATAGGTCAGCAGCGCCGCCAGGCGGCTGTGGCCGGCCGCGTCGGGCGCAGCGGCCGTGGCCACCAGATGCACGAAGCGCGCAGCCACGCCGACAATCTTGGGGTGGATTGCCTCCAGGGCGGTGAGCAGTTGTTGGGCGCGGAAAGAGCTCAGGGCGTTGCCGCCCTCCAGCTGGGTCAAATGCAAAGTCACGTGGCGGCCTGTCGGGAATATGAGGCGTTGAGGCGATGCACCCGAGAGGGTGCTGGGCGATGGCCGGCATTTTACCGGTCGCCAGCCCACTGCGCAGCCCTGATACCAGCAGGCTCAGAAGTGCAATGGGATAATTACCACATGAGCATCACCATCAAAACCGCCGAAGACATCGCCGGCATGCGCGTCGCCTGCCGACTGGCTTCCGAAGTGCTGGACTATATTGCCCCCCACATCAAGCCCGGCATCACCACCGCCGAAATCGACCGCCTGGGCGCCGAATGCATGGCCCAGCAAGGCACGGTTTCCGCCACCATCGGCTACCAGCCCCCGGGCTACCCGCCCTACCCCGGCCACCTGTGCACCTCGGTCAACCACGTGGTCTGCCATGGCATTCCCAACGACAAGCCGCTGAAAAAAGGCGACATCGTCAACGTGGACGTGACCGTGATCACCACCGACGGCTGGTACGGCGACAACTCGCGCATGTACATGATCGGCGAGTGCTCGATCGCCGCCAAGCGCCTGTCGCTGCTGACCTTCGAATCCATGTGGCTGGGCATTCAGCAGGTCAAGCCCGGCAACACGCTGGGCGACATCGGCCATGCGATCCAGTCCTTTGCCGAAGGCCACGGCCTGTCGGTGGTGCGCGAATTCTGCGGCCACGGCATTGGCAAGAAGTTCCACGAAGAGCCGCAAATCCTGCACTACGGCAAGCCCGGCACGGGCACCGTGCTGGAAGAAGGCATGGTCTTCACCATCGAGCCCATGCTCAATCTGGGCAAGCGCGACATCAAGGAACTGGGCAAGGACGGTTGGACCATCGTCACCAAGGACCACAGCCTGTCGGCCCAATGGGAGCACACCATCGTCGTGACCCCTACCGGCTACGAAGTGATGACCTTGTCGGCCGGCTCTCCCGCGCTGCCCGGCTTTGTGACCACCACCAGCTGCTGAGCGCCAGACTGCGCGCCGCCCAGACGGCGCGCGCACGGTTCTTGCTAGGATTACTGCGGGTTTCCTCACTTCACTGCCACCCACATGACTCCTTTGCACGCCTTGCGTGACACCTACCGCCGCGACAAAGCGGCGCTGGTGGCCGCGCTTCTCACGCCCGCCACAACCAAGCGCAACATCCGCAGCGCGCTGCACCAATTGAGTGCGCTCGCTGATCGTTTGCTGTGCACGCTGTGGGAGCAGGCCAGCCTGCCCGCCGATGCGGCCCTGCTGGCTGTCGGGGGCTATGGCCGGTCCCAGCTGTTCCCCGCCTCCGATGTCGACGTGCTGGTGCTGCTGCCCCAGGACGCCGACGCCAGCCCGGGCAGCCCCCTGGCCGGCCAACTCGAGAAATTCATCGGCAGCTGCTGGGACGCAGGCCTGGAAATCGGCTCCAGCGTGCGGACCACGGCCGAATGCCTTCAGGAATCGGCGCGGGACGTCACGGTGCAGACGGCGCTGCTCGAAGCGCGCCGCGTCGCCGGCAGCGCCGCGCTGTTTGGGGAATTCAGCGCCCAGTACCGCGCGCAAATGGAGCCGCGCGCCTTCATGGTCGCCAAGACGCTGGAGCTGCGCCAGCGCCACACCAAGTACGAAAACACGCCCTACGCGCTCGAACCCAACTGCAAGGAATCGCCCGGCGGCCTGCGCGACCTGCAATACATCATGTGGCTGGCGCGCGCCGCGGGCCTGGGCAGCAGCTGGCGCGAACTGGCCACCAACGGCCTGGCCACCGACCTGGAAGCGCAACAGCTCGAAGCCAACGAAGCCCTGCTGAGCCTGATCCGCGCGCGGCTGCACGCCATTGCCGGCCGGCATGAAGACCGGCTGGTGTTCGACCTGCAGACCGCCGTGGCCGAAAGCTTCGGCTTCCAGTCGACATCCCTGGAAGGGCCGCATCTGGCCATGCGCGCCAGCGAAATCCTGATGCGCCAGTACTACTGGGCCGCCAAGGCGGTCTCCCAGCTATGCCACATCCTGCGCCTGAACATCGAAGAGCGCGTCAACCCCAGCGCCCATGAACTCACGCCGCTGAACGAACGCTTCTTCGACAAGGCCGGCATGATAGAAGTGGCCAGCGACGACCTTTACGAGCGCCACCCGCACGCCATCCTCGAGACTTTCCTGGTCTACGAAACCCATGTCGGCCTCACCGACCTGTCGGCGCGCACGCTGCGCGCGCTCTACCATGCACGCGATCTGATGGACAGCGGCTTTCGCCACGATCCGGTCAACCGTGCCACCTTTCTGAAGATCCTGCAGCAGCCCAGCGGCATCACCCATGCCATGCGGCTGATGAACCAGACTTCGGTGCTAGGGCGCTACCTCTGGCCGTTTCGCCGCTGCGTCGGCCAGATGCAGCACGACCTGTTCCACGTCTATACCGTCGACCAGCACATCCTGATGGTGCTGCGCAATATGCGCCGCTTCTTCATGGCCGAGCATGCGCATGAATACCCCATGTGCTCGCAGCTCGCCGGCGGCTGGGACAAGCCCTGGCTGCTGTACCTGGCCGCGCTGTTCCATGACATAGGCAAGGGCCGCGGCGGCGACCACTCGGTGATAGGCGCCGTCGAAGTCAAGCGCTTTTGCCGCGCCCACGGCGTCGACAAGGCCGACTCGGCGCTGGTCGAGTTCCTGGTGCGCGAGCACCTAACCATGAGCCAGGTGGCGCAAAAACAAGACCTGTCCGACCCGGACGTCATCGCGACCTTCGCCCAGCGGGTCGGCAACGAACGCCGACTCACCGCGCTGTACCTGCTGACGGTGGCCGATATCCGCGGCACCAGCCCCAAGGTCTGGAACGCCTGGAAAGGCAAGCTGCTCGAGGACCTGTACCGCGCCACGCTGCGCGTGCTCGGCGGGCGCGCGCCCGACGCCGCGGCCGAAATCGAGGCCCGCAAGCGCGAAGCCCTGGTGCAGCTGGCCTTGTCGGCCCAGCCTTTCGAGTCACAGAAAAAGCTCTGGGACACGCTGGACGTGAGCTACTTCATGCGCCATGAAGCCGCCGACATCGCCTGGCATACGCGCCACCTGTCACGCAACGTGGGCACATCCCAGCCCATCGTGCGGGCGCGCAAGTCGCTGGCCGGCGAAGGCCTGCAGGTGCTGGTCTATGCGCGCGACCAGGCCGACCTGTTTGCCCGCATCTGCAGCTATTTCGACCGCGCCGGCTTCAGCATTCTCGACGCCCGCGTGCACACCGCGCGCAACGGCTATGCGCTGGATACTTTTCAGATCGTCGCGCCCGCCATGCAGGAGCGCTACCGCGAACTGATGAACCTGGTGGAAAGCGAATTGGTGCTGACCATAGAGCGCGGCGGCCCCCTGCCCGAGCCCGCACAGCGGCGCGTCTCGCGCCGGGTCAAGAGCTTCCCCATGGTGCCGCGCGTGACCCTGCGCCCCGACGAAAAAGCCCAGCACTGGCTGCTGAGCATTTCCGCCATCGACCGCGCCGGCCTGCTCTACGTCGTAGCCCGCCTGCTTGCCCGCCACCACCTGAGCGTGCAGCTGGCCAAGGTCAGCACCCTGGGCGAGCGCGTGGAAGACACTTTCCTGATCGAAGGCGCGGAGCTGCAGCACAACGCCAGGCAGATCGCGATCGAGACGGAGCTGATCACGGCGCTGTCGTTCTGAAATGGGAACACCCCCTGAGCGGCTGACGCGGCAGGGGCCGTCCCCCGCTTCCCCCCCCCATCCTTCGGGGGGCGGCCCTTGCTCGGCGCCCCCCCCCCCCGCTTTGGGGCACACCAGTTTCATGGGCTGCGTGAATAGCTGAAAAGACGGCCCCGGCGGCTCAGTCGTCTTCAGCGGCGCTGATGCCCGGAAACAGCACCTCGGTGAAGCCGAACTGCGAGAAATCGGTCATGCGCATCGGGTAC
>JAMNYN010000428.1 GCA_023622805.1 Pseudomonadota bacterium
AAGTCGCTGGCCGTGGTGCGCCCCGCCAACACCGCCGAAGTGGCGGCCGTGGTGCGCGCCTGCGCGGCCGCGGGTACCAGCCTCATCCCCCAGGGCGGCAACACCGGCCTGTCCGTGGGCTCGACTCCCGACACCAGCGGCACCCAGCTGGTGCTGAGCCTGCAGCGCATGCAGGCCGTGCGCCAGCTCGACCCAGACAACCTGACCATCACCGTGGACGCGGGCTGCATTCTGCAAAACGTGCAGCAGGCGGCCGACGCTGCGGGCCTGTTGTTCCCGCTGTCGCTGGCCGCGCAAGGCAGTTGCACCATTGGCGGCAATCTGGGCACCAATGCCGGCGGCACCCAGGTCGTGCGCTATGGCAACACCCGCGAGCTGTGCCTGGGCCTGGAAGTGGTCACGCCCCAGGGAGAAATCTGGGACGGACTCAAAGGCCTGCGCAAGGACAACACCGGCTACGACCTGCGCGACCTGTTCATCGGCAGCGAAGGCACGCTGGGCGTGATCACCGCGGCCACGCTGAAACTGTTCCCCCAGCCCGCTGCCCGCCTCACGGCCTGGGCGGCCGTGCCGTCGATGGCCGCAGCCGTGCGTCTGTTGGGCCTGGCGCATCAGCATCTGGGCGCGGGCCTCACGGGCTTTGAAGTCATGGGCCAGTTTGCGCTGAGCCTGGTCGTGCGCCACATGCCCCAGTTGCGCGTGCCGTTTGCCGACGCGGCCGACACGCCTTACTGCGTGCTGCTGGAAAACTCCGACAGCGAATCCGAAGCCCATGCGCGCAGCCGCTTCGAAGCCCTGCTGGAAACGGCCTTCGAAGACGGCTGCGTCAGCGACGCCGTGGTCGCCGAAAGCCGGGCCCAGGCCCAGGGCCTGTGGCATATCCGTGAAAGCATTCCGCTGGCCCAGGCCGAGGAAGGCCTGAACATCAAGCACGACATCTCGATCGCGGCGTCGCGCATTCCGGCCTTCGTGGAGCACACCGACGCCCTGCTGCAGCAGGAAATCCCCGGCGTGCGCCTGGTCAACTTCGGCCACCTGGGCGACGGCAACCTGCACTACAACGTGCAGGCGCCGGTCGACGGCGACGCCAAGGCTTTCCTGGATACGCAGGAAGCGCGCGTCAACCACCTGGTCTATGAAGCCGTGGCGCAGTTCGGCGGCTCGTTCTCGGCCGAGCACGGCGTGGGCGCGCTCAAGGTCGACAAGCTGCAGAAATACCAGTCGCCCGTGGCACTGGGCATGATGCGCGCCATCAAGCAGGCGCTGGATCCACAGGGCATCATGAATCCGGGCTGCGTCCTTCCCCGGGTCTGATCACTGCGGCCGGTTCTGGTTGCTCAGCAGCGTTTGCACGTCCTTGGGCCATGGAATGCGGGCCAGGGGCGGATCGACATATTCAGCGGATTTGCCGGCACTGAGCAGCCACACGCGCAGCGCGTTCTGGCGCGGATCGATGACCACGGCCGCCACTTCCGCCCCACCCTCGTGCGGGCGGTTGCCGGTGATGAACCACAGGCCGTCGGCCTCGGTCAGCGGCGAGACGGTGCGCATATTGGCCAGCAGCACCGGGTAGCGATCGCCCAGCAAGGCCCGCAGCCGCGCGGCCAGCACGCCTTGCTCCAGGTAATTGACATCGTCGTAAGGGTACTTGCCGACGGACTCTTGCAGGCTGGCCAGGGATTCCTGGGCAGGCGCCCCGGTCAGGGCCGGAACAGGCGGCACGGGCACGGGCTCATCCTGCATGATCACGGCGGCCGTGACGGCCGTTACCGCCTCTGCCACCGGCAGCGCGGCAGACAGCGCGGCCTTGGGCTCCGGCGGCTTGGGTTCACAGGCCGCCAGCAGAAGGGCCGCCGCCACGGCGACAGCCGTCCGAAAAGAGAGATTCACTGAGGGCATGGGACAGTTCTTCCTGAGCAAAGGGTGGGCAGATGCGCTCCCAGCACAGTCCGCAAGGGCGAATGCCAACCCCGTTCTTGCATTCTCGGCCGCCAGCGCCAGACACTCCTGGCGTTTTCATTGGACCGGCCTGAAACTGATTGTGGCCCGACTGCATGAGCTTTGCATGTCGGCCAAGGCGCCGCACTGCGGTCTTTGCAGGCCCCTCGGGCAGGCCTGGGGGCATCAGTGGCACACTAAGGGATTGGGCGACATGGGTCGCCCTGACCGATTTTTGCCGAAGCCATGAACCGCCCTGTTGACGCCCCCCGCCCTATCCGTTCGCAATACGAGGACTTGATGCGCCATGTCTTCACGCATGGCGTGCAGAAGACGGACCGCACCGGCACCGGCACGCGCAGCGTGTTCGGCCACCAGATGCGCTTCGATCTGAACGAAGGCTTTCCTCTGGTCACTACCAAGAAGGTGCACCTCAAGTCCATCATCGTGGAATTGCTGTGGTTTCTGCGCGGCGACAGCAATGTCAAATGGCTGCAGGAAAACGGCTGCACCATCTGGAACGAGTGGGCGCGCCCGGACGGCGACCTGGGTCCGGTCTACGGCGTGCAGTGGCGCAGCTGGCCCAAGGCCGGCGGCGGCCATATCGACCAGATCGCCGAAGTCATACGCGCGCTCAAGACCACGCCCGACTCGCGCCGCATCATCGTCAGCGCCTGGAACGTGGCCGATCTCGACCAGATGGCCTTGATGCCCTGCCATGCCTTCTTCCAGTTCTATGTGGCCGATGGCAAGCTCAGCTGCCAGCTCTACCAGCGCAGCGCCGATATATTTTTGGGCGTGCCGTTCAACATCGCCAGCTATGCGCTGCTGACCCACATGATCGCCCAGCAATGCGATCTCGAAGTCGGCGACTTCATCTGGACCGGCGGCGACTGCCACATCTACAGCAACCACTTCGAGCAGGTGCAGACCCAGCTGGCGCGCGCGCCCATGGCCTATCCCACGCTGCACATCAAGCGCCGCCCCGACAGCATCTTCGACTACGTCTACGAGGATTTCGAAGTCCAGGGCTACGAGCACCACCCCGCCATCAAGGCGCCCGTCGCCGTCTGATGCACGGCTGACGATGCAAAGCAAAACGGCCCCTCGGGGCCGTTTTGCTTTTTCCACCGGTTACAAGCGCGCGTCCGGGTGCGCGGGCTCGAGCGCCACATCCGCGGCATCTTCCTCGTCCGGCCTGTGGGCCAGTCGGTACAGAATCGGCAGCACCAGCAGCGTGAGCAGCGTGGACGACAGAATGCCGCCGATCACCACGGTGGCCAAGGGACGCTGGACTTCAGCGCCGGTGCCGGTGGCGATGGCCATGGGGATGAAACCCAGCGATGCCACCAGCGCCGTCATCAGCACCGGGCGCAAGCGGGTCAAGGCGCCTTCGCGGATCGCGGCATCCAGCCCCATGCCTTCTTCCCTCAGGGTGCGGATATAGGAAATCATCACCAGCCCGTTGAGCACCGCCACGCCGGACAGCGCGATGAAGCCCACGGCCGCGGAGATCGACATCGGAATGTCGCGCAGCCACAGCGCCAGAATGCCCCCGGTCAACGCGAAGGGGATGCCGGTGAAGACCAGCAGCCCATCCTTGGCATTGCCGAACATCGCGAACAGCAGCACGAAGACCAGCAGCAAGGACACGGGCACCACGATTTGCAGGCGCTGGGTGGCCGACTGCAGGTTCTCGAAGGTTCCGCCCCAGCTCGTCCAGTAACCGGTCGGGATCTTGATCCCGGCCAGGCCTTGCTCGGCCTGCGCGACAAAGGAGCCCACATCGCGCCCGCGCACATTGGTGCTCACCACGATGCGGCGCTTGCCGTTCTCGCGGCTGACCTGGTTGGGGCCGGGCGCGAGCTCGAAAGTCGCGACTTCTCCCAGCGGGATGAAGTGGGTCCGGGCGTCCGCGCCTGCCGCGGAGCGCGGCAGCGGTATGGGCAGCCTCTGCATGCCTTCGAGGTCGTTGCGCAGGCTCTCGGGCAGGCGCACCAGGATGTCGAACCGGCGGTCGCCTTCGAACAGCGTGCCGGCCTCGCGCCCGCCGATGGCAATCGCCACCGTGTCCTGGATGTCGGCCACATTCAGCCCATAGCGCGCGGCCTTCTCGCGGTCGATGTGCACCGTGAGCATGGGCAGGCCCGTGGTCTGCTCGACCTTCACTTCGGAAGCGCCCGGAATCTTCTGCAGCATGGCGGAGACTTCCTCGGCGGACCGGTTCAGCACGTCCATGTCGTCGCCGAAGATCTTCACGGCGACGTCGCTGCGCACGCCCGATATCAGCTCGTTGAAGCGCAGCTGAATGGGCTGCGAGAACTCGTAGTTGTTGCCGGGAATCTTGCCGGTGACCTCCTGGATCGCCGCCAGCAGCTCGTCCCGCGTCTTGCGCGGCGCAGGCCATTCGTCCATGGGCTTGAGCATGATGTAGCCGTCGGAGATGTTGGGCGGCATCGGGTCCGAGGCGATCTCGGCCGTGCCGGTGCGGGCGAAGATGCGCTCGATCTCGGGAAACTGCGCTTTCAAGCGGGTTTCGATCTGCTGCTGCATCGCCACCGACTGGGACAGGCTGGTACCCGGAATGCGCAGCGCCTGCACCGCGAAGTCGCCCTCATTGAGGTTGGGCACAAACTCGCTGCCCATGCGCGTGGCGATCAATCCGCACAGAATCACCGCGACGGCGGCGATGGTCAGCACCAGCGCCTTGGCGGACATCACGCGTTCGAGCAGCGGCGCATAAAGGCGCTTGGCCTGGCCCAGCAGGAAGTTCTCCTTTTCGCTGACCCGGTCGCCGATGAACAGCGCCACGGCGGCCGGAATGAAAGTCACTGACAGAATCATCGCGCCCAGCAAGGCAGCCACCACGGTGAACGCCATGGGATGGAACATCTTGCCCTCCACGCCGGTCAGCGCAAAGATGGGCAGGTAGACCACCATGATGATCAGTTGTCCGAACAGCAGCGGCCGGCGCGATTCCCGGGAGGCCAGAAACACTTCGTGAAAGCGCTCGGCGCGCGTCAGCGGGCGGCCATGGTGGGCCTGCGCGTGGGCCAGGCGCCGCACGCAGTTCTCCACGATCACCACCGCGCCGTCGATGATGATGCCGAAGTCCAGGGCCCCCAGGCTCATCAAATTGGCGCTGACCTTGTACTGCACCATGCCGGTGAACGTGAACAGCATGGACAAGGGAATGACCATGGCCGTGATCACGGCCGCGCGGATGTTCCCCAGGAAAAGGAACAGCACCACGATCACCAGAACCGCACCTTCGAGCAGGTTCTTCTTCACCGTATGGATGGCCTTGTCGACGAGCACCGTGCGGTCATATACGGTCACCGCGTGCACGCCCTCGGGCAGGCTCTTGTTGATTGCCAGCATCTTCTGGCCCACGGCCTGCGACACGGTGCGGCTGTTTTCGCCGATCAGCATGAACACCGTGCCGAGCACCACTTCGCGCCCGTTGTCCGTGGCCGCGCCGGTGCGCAGCTCCCGGCCAATGCCCACTTCCGCCACGTCGCGAACGCGCACGGCCGCGCCGCTCGCGCTGCTGAGAATCACGTTGCCAATGTCCTCCAGGGACTTCACCTGCCCTGGCGCGCGAATCAGGTATTGCTCGCCGCGCTTTTCGATATAGCCCGCGCCCACGTTGCCGTTGTTGCGCTCCAGGGCCGTGACCAGCTCCTGCAGCGTCACGCCCAGCGAAGCCAGGCGCTCGGGGATGGGTGCGATCTGGTACTCCTTGGCGAAGCCGCCCATGGAGTTGATTTCCGTCACGCCGGGCACATTGCGCAGCTGCGGCTTGATGATCCAGTCCTGGATCTCGCGCAGGTCGGTGGCAGTGTAGGTCGAGCCATCAGGCTTCTTCGCGCCGTCCTCGGCTTCCACGGTCCAGAGATAGATTTCCCCCAGGCCGGTCGAGATCGGCCCCAGGGCCGGCGTGATGCCTGCGGGCAGCTTGTCCCTGGCCTCCTGGATGCGCTCGTTGACCAACTGGCGCGCGAAATAAATGTCGGTGCCGTCCTTGAAGATCACGGTCACCTGCGACAGGCCGTAGCGTGACAGCGACCGGGTCTGCTCCAGGTTCGGCAGGCCGGCCATCACGGTCTCTATGGGGTAGGTGACCCGCTGCTCGGCTTCCAGCGGCGAATAGCCCGGCGCCTGGGTGTTGATCTGCACCTGGACATTGGTGATGTCGGGCACGGCGTCGATCGGCAGCTTCTGGTAGCTGAACACGCCCAGTGCCGCCATGGCCAGTGCCGCCAGCAGCACCAGCCAGCGCTGCGCTATCGAAAATCGAATCAGTTTTTCAAACATTTTTACGTTCCGGAATCAATGTGCGTGTTCGGCAGATCCCTTGCCGAGTTCGGACTTCACGACGAAGCTGCCGGTCGCGGCATAGGGCGTGCCGGCCTTGAGGCCTTGCAGCACTTCCGTGCGCCGGCCATCGCTGCGGCCCAGCTTCACGGGCTGGGCCATGAAACCACCATCGACCTTGACGAAGACCACGGGCTGCTCCGCCACGGTCTGCACGGCATCGGTCGAAATCGTCACCGGCGCCGCCGTTTCTTCGGCCACCACGGCCACGTTCACGAACAGGCCCGGACGCCAGGCGCCCTGGGGATTGGCCAGCACCACGCGGGCCTTGGCCGTACGCGTCTGCTCGCCGATCAAGGCGCCCACAAAAGCGATGGTTCCCGTGGCCGAGGCGTCAAACGCCGTGGCCTTGATCGTGACTTTCTCGCCCACCCGCACGGACGGCAAGTCCTTGGCCGGAACATTGATCTCCGCCCAGACCTGGCTGAGGTCCGCGATGGTGAACACGGCGGAGTCTTCCTTCACGGCCTCGCCCAGGCTCAGGTGCTTCTCGATGACGATGCCGTCCAAGGGCGCGCGCAGCGCTATGCGATTCAAGCCCGATGCCGACGCGGCGGACAGGCCCAGCGCACCCAGTTTCTGCTGGGCATTGGCCACGGCCACTTCGGCTTCGCTCAAGGCCTGGCCGGCCTGCTGGTAATCCTGCTGCGCCGAGACTTTCTGCTCCCACAGCGTCTTCTCGCGCTCGTAGGTGGTCCTGGCCAGAGCCAAGCGCTTCTGAGCGGTCTGGAGCTCACTGCGCTGCTCGGCGGCGGCCGGGCTGGCGAGGACGGCCAGCACCTGCCCCTTCTTGACGACCTGGCCCAGGCTGACGCCGACACTTTCCACCACGCCCGCCAAACGAGGCACGACGTGCGAAGTGCGGTCTTCATTCAGCCGGATTTCGCCCGGCAGCAGCAA
>JAMNYN010000465.1 GCA_023622805.1 Pseudomonadota bacterium
ATGGCCGACCTTTACCCGCTCACCGGCCTGGTGCTGCCCAACACGCCGGCGTTTCAAACGCGCGGCCACCTGGTCGGCAGCCTCGCACCGAAAAAAGCCGTCTGGAAGTACGAGGATTTCCGCGGCAAGGTGGGCCGCAGCGACCTGCAAGGCAACCTGACCTATACCTCGGCCCAACCACGGCCGCGGCTGGTGGGCAATATGCGCTCGCAGCAGTTGCGGCTGGCCGACCTCGCGCCCGTGCTCGGCACCTCCGAGGCCCAGGCGGAAAAAGCCCAGGCCTCGGGCGGCAGGATTCTGCCCGACGCGCCTTTCGAGATCGGCCGCTGGAATGCCATGGACCTCGACCTGCAATTCGAAGGCCAGCACATCGTGCGCTCGGAAAGCCTGCCCATCGACGCCGTGAGCACGCATGCCGTGCTGGAAAACGGCGTCCTGCGCCTGGACCCGCTGCGCTTTGACGTGGCCAAGGGCAGATTCAACACCGCCGTGGTGCTCGACAGCCGCAAGACGCCGCTGCAAGCCGAGATCAAGGGCACGGTGTCCGGTCTCAAGCTCTCGGAGCTGTTCCCCAAGGTCGCGCTGATGGACAAAAGCCTGGGCCAGATGGATGGCGCCGTGGCGTTGAGCGGCCAGGGCAACTCCATCGCCAAGCTGCTGGGCACGAGTTCGGGGGAATTCAGGCTCTATGTGCGCAACGGTACCTTGAGCCGGGAACTGCTCAATCTCGCCGCGCTCAACGTCGGCTCCGTCATCGTCGCCAAGCTGTTCGGCGACGACACGGAAGTGCAATTGCGCTGCGCCGTGGCCGATTTTTCTGTGCGCCAGGGCCTGGCGCAAACCCGGGTCGTGAAGCTCGCCACCCCCGAAGCCAATGTCGAGGCCACGGGCAGCATAGACCTGTCGCGCGAACTGCTCGATCTGCGCATCAAGCCCGAATCACTGAAATGGAAGTTTTTCTCGCTGCGCACGCCGCTGTATGTGCGCGGCAGTTTTTCCCAGCCCAAGGTGGGCCTGGAAACCGGGCCCTTGCTGCTGCGCGCGGGCGCAGCCGTGGCGGCGGCGGCAGCCGCGCCTTTGGCCCTGGCGCTGGTGCCCATCACGGTGCCGGCCGCCGAAGACGACGTCCAGTGCAGCCAGTTGCTGGCCCAGGGCCAGGCGGCCGTGCGCGCCGGACCGCAAGGTGCAAAGCGGAAATAGGCTGGCGCGGCTTCAGTCAGACGCGTCGGCCTGCCCTGCGCGTGCGCAGGCCTCACACCAATCGGCGAGTGCATTTTCAACCGGCCCGGTGCGCTCCTGCAGTTGCGGCCAGCGGCGCAGGCAGTCCTGCATGATGGTGTCCAGCTGCCACAAGGCTTCGCGGTGCAGCAGCACCAGTTCGGCCATGCCGTTCACATCGCCGTGCAAATAGCCCAGCAGGTCGGCCAGTTGCTGCGGATGCGAGCCCGCCTGGGCCAGCTCCTTTTGCAGGGCTTTGAGCCTTGCCTCCAGCCATCCGACAGCCTGGTCCATGGGCTGGACCGGTCTGGGCTCCGTCAAGCCCGCCCGCAATCCGTCCCACAGCGCAAAACTTTCGCCCAGGCGCGCGCCCGTGGACTGTGCCTCGGCAACCAGGGGCTCCATTTCCAGGCCGGATCCGGCCTCGCTGGCCAGCAATGGCAGGATTTTCCGCACCAGTTCGGTCGGATAGCGGCGGTGGTTCATGCGCAGCATCAACGACAGGCGCGGGCCGGGCATGTCCGCGTATTTGTCATGAAAGGCCGAGACCACTTCGGCCAGTATCAGGATCTGGCCCATGGGCGAAATCTTCTCGCCAGAGAGGCCGCGCGGATAGCCGCTGCCATCCATGCACTCGTGGTGCTCGAGCACGGCGAGCACCACCGAACGCGGGTACACCTTGTGTTCGCGCAGCACGTAGGCCGCCGTCACCGAATGCGCGACCAGCTGTTTGCGCTCGTCGGTCGTGAGCTTGTGGCGCGAATCGGTCCAGGCCGGCGGCATGAACAGCATGCCGATGTCGTGCAGCAGCCCGGCGACGGCCAGGGGAACGCATTCGCGTTCGGTCCAGCCGGACTCCTGGGCCAGGTACAGCGCCACCAGCATCATCTGCAGGCTGTGGCTGTAGAGTTCGGCGCGCTGCTCGCGCATCAGCGTGAGCTTGAAGGCAATGGGCATGGGCAGGGGCACAAAGCGCAGCGGCGCCAGCAGCCGGTCCACACCTCCCAGCGCCTGGGCCAGGCGCCGGATCAGCGGAATGGTCTCGCATTGCACCAGGGCCTCGGCCTCGATGGATTGCACGCAGACCATGTTGTCCACCATCAAATGGTGGTCAATCGCCTCGCGCAGCGGCGCCTGCACCAGGCGGTCGTACAGGCGGCTGTCGATGCGCGCCCCGCTTTCGACCAGCTTGATGCCCTTGTCGGTGTAGATCGGGCTGTGGGTAATGACATTATCCTGTTCGGCCAGCTGCGTAATCGCACGCAGGAAATGCACGCTGTCGCGCAAATCGTCCGGGGCAGCATCCCCTCCCCCTGGTAAAGCACTGGTTGACATTCGTTAAGGTGTTTTGATACAGACCCCGAATATACGGGCTTAGCACCGGGCGCTTCGCGCAGCAGGGCAAGCCATACTGGCGGGTATGGCCTCACCACACGCAAAAAAGGCCAGCGCATGGTGCGCTGGCCTCTGCCGTCGGCTCTCCTGAAGATCAGGCCAGCAGCGTCACCCCGGTAAGTGACTGCACATGCGCGAAATCCACGCCTGTGGCCAGCTCTATCACTTTGAGGCCTTCAGGCGTCACGTCGAACACGCCCAGGTCGGTGATGATGCGATCGACCACGCCCACGCCCGTAAGCGGCAGGGTGCATTGCGGCAGGATCTTCAGGTCGACCGTGCCGTCCTTCTTCTTGGCCACATGTTCCATCAGCACGATCACGCGCTTGACGCCGGCCACCAGATCCATGGCGCCGCCCATGCCTTTGACCATCTTGCCCGGAATCATCCAGTTGGCCAGGTCGCCCTTTTCGCTGACCTGCATCGCGCCCAGGATGGACAGGTTGATCTTGCCGCCGCGGATCATGGCGAACGACTGGTCGCTGCCGAAGATCGCCGAACCCGGGATGGTGGTCACGGTCTGCTTGCCGGCGTTGATCAGGTCGGCGTCGACCTGGTCGTCCGAGGGAAAGGGGCCTATGCCCAGCATGCCGTTTTCCGACTGCAGCCAGACTTCCTTGTCACCGGTGTGGTTGGCCACCAGGGTCGGAATGCCGATACCCAGGTTGACGTAAAAGCCGTCTTCGAGTTCTTGCGCCGCACGCGCGGCCATCTGGTCTTGGGTCCACGCCATGGTCAGGCTCCTTGCTTTTCGGTGATGGTGCGCTTTTCGATGCGCTTTTCCGGATTCGGGTTGTGCACGATGCGGTGCACGTAAATGCCAGGCAGATGCACGTCGTCCGGCGCGATTTCACCGATCTCGACCACTTCTTCCACTTCCACGATGCAGACCTTGCCGGCCGTGGCGGCAGCGGGGTTGAAGTTGCGCGCCGTCAGGCGGAACTGCAGGTTGCCGCTCTTGTCGGCGCGAAACGCCTTGACCAGGGACACGTCAGGCACCAGCGAACGCTCCATGATGTAGGTCTCGCCATCGAACTCGCGCAGTTCCTTGCCTTCGGCCACCAGCGTGCCCACGCCGGTCTTGGTGAAGAAGGCCGGAATGCCCGCGCCGCCGGCACGCAGCTTTTCGGCCAGCGTGCCCTGGGGCGTGAACTCCAGCGCCAGCTCGCCCGCCAGGTACTGGCGCTCGAACTCCTTGTTCTCGCCCACATAGGAGGAAATCATTTTCTTGATCTGGCGCGTTTCCAGCAGCTTACCCAGTCCGAAGCCATCGACGCCGGCGTTGTTGGAAACGACCGTCAGGTTTTGCACGCCGCTGTCGCGCAAGGCGTCTATCAGCGCTTCGGGAATGCCGCACAGGCCGAAACCGCCGACAGCCAGCATCTGGCCGTCAGCGACCACGCCTTGGAGCGCTTGCGCTGCCGAGGGGTAAAGCTTTTTCACTCTTGTCTCCTTGAACTGGGTATGCGCTACGATACTACGTAGCAAAGTACGTAGTTTTTCGTAAAGACTTGCACTATGAACAGACCTTATGACTGAAGACTACCGGTTGGCGTTCGAGATGGCGCCCGTGGGTTTGGCCATCTCGCGCAACCGCATCATGACGGACTGCAACCAGCAGCTGTGCGCCATGTTTGGGGCATCGCGCGAGTTGCTGATCGGCCAGTCCTTCCAGATTCTCTACCCTTCGGTGGAAGAATACGAGCGCCAGGGCGCGCGCATGGCGCCCATTCTCAGCGCCACCGGCCTGTATTCCGACAGCCGCATCATGCAGCGGGCCACGGGCGAAGCCTTCTGGTGCCATGTCTCGGGCCGGGCCCTGGAGCGCGGCAGCCCGCACGCCGTCGGTGTCTGGAGCTTTGAAGACCTCAGCGCCCAACGCCCCGTGAAGACCGGCCTCACCGCGCGCGAGCGCGAAGTCGCCGCCCGCCTGCTCGAAGGCCTGACGTCCAAGGAAATGGGCAAGGTCCTGGGCATCAGCCACCGCACGGTGGAAATCTACCGCGCCCGGCTGATGCGCAAGTACGGCGCCGCGACTTCAGCCGATCTGGTGCGCAAGCTGGCTTTGGGCTAGCCCTCCCCAGGCACGCGCGCTGCGCTGCGTCAACAAATCTCCCTATGAATGCCTTATAAACATGCAATGGGTTTTGGCTCGCCAATCCATAGATTACGACGAATAATTCTCAACACCCGATAGTTATTTCGCAATCCACACCACGAAAGGCCTCGCATGAACAAACTCACCACGGTCGCCGGCGCACCCGTAGCCAACAACCAGGACTCGCTGACGGCAGGCCCACGCGGCCCGATGCTGCTGCAGGACCTGTGGCACCTGGAAAAACTGGCCCACTTCAACCGCGAAGTGATTCCCGAGCGCCGCATGCATGCCAAAGGCTCGGGCGCTTTCGGCACGTTCACGGTGACAGGCGACATCACGCGCTTCACCAAGGCCAAGGTCTTTTCCCAGGTCGGCAAGACCACGGAAATGTTTGCCCGCTTCTCCACCGTGGCCGGCGAGCGCGGCGCGGCCGATGCCGAGCGCGACATTCGCGGCTTTTCGCTGAAGTTCTACACGGAAGAAGGCAACTGGGACATGGTGGGCAACAACACGCCCGTGTTCTTCTTCCGCGACCCGCTCAAGTTCCCCGACCTGAACAAGGCCGTCAAGCGCGACCCCTATACCAATATGCGCTCGGCGGAAAACAACTGGGACTTCTGGACCGGCCTGCCCGAAGCCCTGCACCAGATCACCATCGTCATGAGCGATCGCGGCATTCCCAAGGGCTACCGCAACATGCACGGCTTCGGCTCGCATACCTACAGCTTCTACAACGCCCAGGACGAGCGTTTCTACGTGAAGTTCCATTTCGTGTGCCAGCAAGGCATAGAGAACTACACCGACGCCGAAGCTGCAGCGGTGGTCGCCGGCGACCGTGAAAGCTCGCAGCGCGACCTGCTGGGCGCCATCGACCGCGGCGATTTCCCGAAGTGGAAGCTGTGCGTGCAAGTCATGCCCGAAGCCGAAGCCGAGCACTACCGCTTCCATCCCTTCGATCTGACCAAGGTCTGGAGCAAGAAAGACTACCCACTGATCGAAGTCGGTGTCATGGAGCTCAACCGCAACTCGCAGAACTATTACGCCGACGTCGAGCAGGCCGCGTTCACGCCCGCCAACCTCGTGCCCGGCATCGGCGTCTCGCCCGACCGCATGCTGCAATCGCGCCTGTTTGCCTATGGTGACGCCGCCCGCTACCGCCTGGGCGTGAACCACCACAGCATTCCGGTCAACGCCGCGCGCTGCCCCGTAAACGCCTACCACCGCGACGGCGCGATGCGCGTGGACGGCAACTACGGCGCCGCCATCGCCTACGAACCCAACACCAAGGGCGAATGGCAGGAACAGCCCGGCTTCCAGGAGCCCCCGCTGGCCCTGCACGGCGCGGCCGCGCGCTGGAACTACCGTGAAGACGACAACGACTACTTCACCCAGCCCGGCGACCTGTTCCGCCTGCTGACGCCCGATGCCCAGCAGCGCCTGTTCGACAACACGGCGCGCAACATCAACGGCGTTTCCGAGCACATCGTGCAAAAGCACATTGACCACTGCACCCAGGCCGACCCCGCCTACGGCGCCGGCGTGGCCAAGGCCATCGCGGCGCTGAAGGCCGGCAAGTAAGCCCGCCGGCATCCACCTCCGTGCAAGCCCCCACTGGCGCAGGCCTGTGGGGGCTTTTTGTTTGTCAGCGGGGTTCCCATGGGAGATACCCGCCAGCGCCGGGCTGCACCTGGGCAAAAAAGCATCTGGGGGGCTCTGCCCCCAGCGCGGCTATGCGAAGCGAGCAAGCGTGGGGGCGATACCCGCCAGCGCCGGGCCGCCCCAAGCTGGCGGACGGCCCCCTTGGGGGGCAGCGCGGCTACGCGAAGCGAGCAAGCGTGGGGGCGATATTTCCTTACCCCAACCTATGGAATGTTCCCATGCGCGGCACACGTTCACCCGGCTAAGCTGGACCTTCCCTTAGGAGAACACTGCTGATGACGCCCCGCTACCCCTTTCCCGACGTGAACACCCTGCCCGAAGACATCCGCGCGCGCATTTTGGAAGTCCAGGCCAAGGCCGGCTTCATCCCGAATGTGTTTCTGGGCTTTGCCCGACGTCCTGCCGAGTGGCGTGCTTTCTTCGCCTACCACGATGCATTGATGCTCAAGGAGGAAGGCACGCTGACCAAGGGCGAGCGCGAAATGATAGTCACCGCCACCAGCGCCACCAACCAGTGCCTCTACTGCGTTGTAGCCCATGGCGCCATCCTGCGCATCTACGAGAAGCAGCCGCTGCTCGCCGACCAGTTGGCGGTGAACTACCGCAAGGCCGACATCACGCCGCGCCAGCGCGCCATGCTGGACTTCGCGATGAAAGTCTGCACGCAAAGCCATGAAATCGAAGACACCGACTTTGCGCGGCTGCACGCCTACGGCTTTGACGACGAGGACATCTGGGACATCGCGGCCATCACCGCGTTTTTCGGCCTGTCCAATCGCATGGCCAGCTTTGCCGGCATGCAGCCCAACCCGGAGTTCTTCCTGATGGGCCGCGTGCCCAA
>JAMNYN010000370.1 GCA_023622805.1 Pseudomonadota bacterium
ACGCGGTGACGATGTTGAGCACGCCAGGCGGCACGCCGGCCTCCTGGGCCAGCGCCACCAGGGCCAGCGAAGTCAGCGGCGTGTCTTCGGCGGGCTTGCAGACCACGGTGCAGCCCGCTGCGAGTGCCGGGGCGATCTTGCGCGCGATCATCGCGGCGGGGAAGTTCCAGGGCGTGATGGCGGCGACCACGCCCACGGGTTCCTTGAGCGCGAACATGCGCCGGCCGGACTGGGGTGCTGGAATCACTTCGCCATTGGCGCGCGTGGCCTCTTCGGCAAACCACTCGATGTAGCTCGCCGCGTAGCTGACTTCGCCGCGGCCTTCGGCCAGGGGCTTGCCTTGCTCGCGCGAGATCAACCGGCCCAGGTCTTCCTGGTGCGCCAGCACGAGATCGTTCCAGCGCTTGAGAATCTGCGCGCGCTGCTTGGCCGGCGTCTTGCGCCAGGCGGGAAAGGCGGCGTGTGCGGCATCGACGGCGGCGCGTGCGGCATGGCTGTCGCCATCAGGCACTTGCGCGATCTCGGCACCGGTGGCCGGGTCGGTCACAGCGAACGTGGGGCCGAGGTTTTGCCATTCACCGGCGATGAAATGGGCCGTGCGTTGCAGGTCGGGGCGCGAAAGAGTCAAAGGCATGGCTTGGGGGCAATCAAAATAATGGAAAGAAGCGGCGATCAGCTCACGATGCCCAGGTGCCATGGCACGAACTCGTGGTCGCCCAGGCCCAGCAGCTCGCTCTTGGTCGGCTCGCCCGAGGCGTGCCACAGGATCTGCTCGAAGATGCGCTGACCCAGTTCGGCCACGGACAGCTCGCCGTCGATCACCACGCCGCAGTTGATGTCCATGTCTTCTTCCAGGCGGCGGAACATGGGGGTGTTGCTCGCCAGCTTGATCGTCGGCGCGGGCTTGCTGCCGAACATCGAGCCGCGCCCGGTGGTAAAGCAGATCAGCTGCGCGCCGCTGGCGATCTGGCCGGTCACGGCCACGGGGTCGTAGCCCGGCGAGTCCATGAACACGAAGCCGGGCTCGGTGATGGGTTCGGCGTATTCGTAGACGGCACGCAGCGGCGTGGTGCCGCCTTTCATCGCCGAGCCCAGCGATTTCTCGAAGATGTTGGCCAGGCCGCCGGCCTGGTTGCCGTGGCCCACCACGCCATTGAACTGCGCGTTCTGGCCGGCCGCATAGCGCTCCCACCAGGCCAGGCGATCGAGCAGCTTCTGGCCGATTTCCGGCGTCGCGGCGCGGCGCGTGAGCATGAACTCCACGCCGTGGATTTCCGGCGTCTCGGACAGGATGGCCGTGCCGCCGTGGCGCACCAGAATGTCCATCGCGGCGCCGAGCGCGGGATTGGCGGTGATGCCCGAGAAGCCGTCGGAGCCGCCGCATTCGAGGCCGATCTTGAGGTGCGCGGCGCTGACGCGCGTGCGCTTTGCTGCATTCGCTTCGGGCAGCATTTCCTCGATGGCGCGTATGCCGGCCGCTATGGTCTGGCGGGTGCCGCCCACGTCCTGCATCACCAGGGTGCGCATCAGGCGGCCGGCTTCCAGGCCTTGCGAATCGACCAGGGCTGCGACCTGGTTGCGCTCGCAGCCCAGGCCCACGATGAGCACGCCGGCCAGATTGGGGTGGCGCGCATAGCCCGCCAGCGTGCGGCGCAGCACGTCGAAATGCTCGCTGGGCGACGACATGCCGCAGCCGCTGGTCTGCGCGAACGCGGCCACGCCGTCGACGTTGGGAAACGCGGCCAGACGCTCGGGCGTGAAGTGCGCGGCGATGCGCGTGATCACCGTGGACGAGCAGTTCACCGACGACAGGATGCCGATGAAGTTGCGCGTGCCCACGCCGCCGCCGGGGCGCTCGAAGCCCATGAAAGTCGCGCGTTCGGCTTCCGGCACAAAGTCCACCGGGCGCACATCCTCGCAGAAGGCCGGATCGCGGTAGCTGTCGACCAGGGTGAGGTTGTGGCTGTGCACATAGTCGCCGGCCTGCAGGTCGCGCGAGGCCACGCCAATCATGGTGTCGTACTTCAGCACTTGCTCGCCGGCCGCGATGGCGCGTGCCGCGATCTTGTGGCCCGCGGGAATCTGCGCCCTGGCGCGCACGCCGAATTCGGCGATCACCTCGCCCAAGGCAATGACGGTCTTGGCGACGAGAACGTTGTCGTTCGGGTGCAGGCGAAGCAGGGAGCGGTGGTTCATGACAAATGGGGATGCGGCAAGCGAAGGGGTAGAGGCCAGGTCCGATGAAGAAGGGCTTCAGCCCTTGGCCATCAGTTCCTTGAGGTTGAGCTTGCGGATCAGGTCGGTCTCCTGCTGAAAGACGGTCTGGATGTACTTCTGGTAGTCGGGGCCGTCCTGGTACATGACGGGCGCATCGATGCTCTCGGCCACCTTGCGGAATTCCTCGCTGTTGACGGCCGCGCGGAAGGCATCGCGCAGGCGCTTCTCGACGGCGGGCGGCAGGCCCTTGGGCGCACCGATGCCGTTGGGCGCTTCCACCACCACGTCGAAGCCCAGTTCCTTGAGCGTGGGCGTGTCCTTGAAGCGCGGCGTGCGCGCCTCGCCCCAGGTGGCCAGCAGCTGCATCTTGCCGGCTTCGACATGTGGCGCCCAGGAGCTGCTGTCGGCCAGCAGATCGACCTGTCCGCCCAGCACGTCCTGCAGTGCCGCCGAGCCGCCCTTGTAGGCGATGGCGTTGAACTTCACGCCCGCGGCCTGTGCGAACTGCTCCATGCCCACGTGGGTGGCGCCGCCGATGCCGGCATGCGCATAGGTGACGACGCCGGGCTGGGCCTTGGCCTTGGCCACCACGTCGCGCAGCGACTTGAAGGGCGAGCGTGCGGGCACGGCAATGCCGAAGGTCTGGCCCGAAGTCCGGGCGAGGTAGGTGAAGTCCTTGAGCGGATCGAGCTGCACCGTGCCAAGTTGCGCAAAGCGCGTCACCGAGATCGGGATCTGGCCTATGGTGTAGCCGTCGGGACGGGCCGAAGACAAGGCCTTGGTGCCAATCATGCCGGAGGCGCCGGCGCGGTTTTCGAGCGCAATGGGCTGACCCAGTTCGCGCGCCGCGATCTGGCAAATGATGCGCATGGAGCGATCGGCCGTGCCGCCCGCCGGCCACGGACAGATGAAGGTGATGGGGCGCTCGGGGTACTCGGCGGCGAACACGCGCGCTGGCGCAGCGGTCAGGGCAGCGGCACTGAGGCCGCCAAGCACGATTTGGCGCCGTGCCATGGAACGGGGTGTCTTCATCGTTGTCTCCGATTGATTGTTGTTGGGTCAGCCCCGCGGATTATTCTGAAGATAATGATTGCTTTCCAATGAAATAGCGGACTCTCTTCATAACTTAAAAGTTATGAAGTGAAAAGCCGTGCCTGCCGCCCATGAGCCAGATCGATCGCGTTCTTCGTTCCAATCTGAAGCTGCGCCACCTGCAATTGCTGGTGGCGCTGGACGAGTTCCGCCACCTCGGGCGGGTGTCGGAGTTTCTGTCCATCACGCAGCCCGCGGTGTCCAAGATGCTGGCGGAGATCGAGAAGATGTTCGCGTTGCAGCTGTTCGTGCGTTCCACGCGCGGCACCGAGCCCACGCCCAGCGGCGTCACCGTGGTGCGTTTTGCCCGTTCGGTGCTCGCCGACTACCAGCGCACGCGCGACGAGATCGATGCGACGGCCAGTGGCGGCGTCGGCCGCACCAGCGTGGGGGCGATGGTGGTGGCCCTGCCCAGCCTGCTGATGCCGGCCATCTTGCGGGTCAAGCAGCGATCTCCGCTGACCACGGTGATGGTGGAAGAGGGCGATCTCACGCGGCTGCTGCCCCGGCTGCGCGTGGGCGAGCTGGACTTGATCGTGGGCCGGCTGGAGCCCGGCTACGCGTCGCCGGACCTCGAGACCGAGTCGCTCTACGCCGAGCCCATGTGCATCGTGGTGAGCCCGCAGCACCCCCTGGCCGGGGCCGCCAGACCCAGCTGGACTATGCTCGCCGGCCTGCCCTGGGTCGTGCCGCCGCCATGGGCTTCTTCGCGCTCCAAGCTGGCCCAGATGTTCTACAAGCACCAGTTGGTGCCGCCGATGGACATCATAGAAACCGCGTCCTTTCTGGTGACGCTGTCGAGCATGCAGCAGCGGCCCGCGATCGGCTTTCTCGCGCGCAGCGTCGCCGAGCACTTCGAGCGCCAAGGACTGCTGTGCATCCTCAAGCTCAAGGTGCCCATCGAGCTGCCGCATGTGGGCATCATCACGCTGCGCGGGCGGGCGAAAACGCCGGCCAGTCAGCTGCTGGTGGACAGCTTGCGCGAGACGGCGGCGGCAGCTTAGTCCTGGCGGGCGGGGTGCTCCGGCGGGCCGCTTGAGCCACACCATTCGCAATGAGAATCAGTCCTCAATCTTTCCGGGAATGAGTGCTTGCAAGGCTGCCGGATGCTGGGGTTAAATGTGTCTGAATGCGTACGGCCTTTGCCATTTCGCGTGCGCATGGCCTGGAGTTGATCCAGGTCAATGGCTGGGAGGCACCCCAGTCCTAGCATCCTGGTATCTCGCAATATCAGCTGCGACATGGTGCATGGAGCGTCGCAGTGGAGCAGCCACTCGGCGGCGTGGCAACCATCTGCAGCGCTACAGGGGCTTGTCCAGGCCCCGGAAACGGTGGATCCATGTCTGATCGTCAGTTCCCATCGGGCGCCAAAGAGGAGTTACGCAGCTTTGCGTTCCTGACTGTCGTGCTGGCGCCTGTACTGGCCGTGGCCATCATCGCCGCCTACGGCTTTCTCGTCTGGTTCTATCAGATGTTTGCCGGACCTCCGCATGTCTGAGGCAGCACATGCCAAGCCGGATGAGATCCATATCGCCAGTCTGGTGGTCCATGTGATGCCGCAGGCGCTGTCCAGCGTGGAGCAAAGCCTCCTGGGCGTGGCGGATGCGCAGGTGCACGGCACCCATCCCGACGGCAAGCTGGTGGTGACCCTCGAAGGCCCCAGCGGCGGCGCCATCCTGGACAAGGTGGCACAGATACAGCAGATAGATGGCGTACTCAACGTCTCCCTCGTCTATCAACACGCCGAGCCTCGGCACTTTCTGAACCAGGAGGTCGTCGATGACCAGCACTCGGCGTGATTTTGTTCGTCAATCCGCGGCCGCGGCCGCAGGGGCCGTGGCAGGGATTCCCATCCAGGCGATGTCCCAGCAAGCGGATGGCAGCGCGAATGCCCAGCTGACCTGGTCCAAGGCGCCTTGCCGCTTCTGCGGTACGGGCTGCGGCGTGATGGTGGCCGTCAAGGACAACCGCGTGGTGGCCACGCAAGGCGACCCGCAAGCCGAAGTGAACCGCGGTCTCAATTGCGTCAAGGGCTATTTCCTGTCCAAGATCATGTATGGCGAAGACCGTCTGACCAAGCCCATGCTGCGCATGAAGAACGGCAAGTACGCCAAGGACGGTGACTTCCAGCATGTGTCCTGGGACATGGCTTTCGACGTCATGGCCGAGCAGTTCAAGAAGGCGCTCAAGGATAAGGGCCCGACGGCCGTGGGCATGTTCGGCTCGGGCCAGTGGACGGTGTGGGAAGGCTATGCCGCCTCCAAGCTGTTCAAGGCGGGCTTTCGCTCGAACAACATCGACCCCAATGCACGCCATTGCATGGCGTCGGCGGTGACGGGTTTCATGCGCACTTTCGGCATGGACGAGCCCATGGGCTGCTATGACGATATCGAAGCCACCGATACCTTTGTGCTGTGGGGCTCGAACATGGCGGAGATGCATCCGGTGCTCTGGACCCGTGTGACGGACCGTCGCTTGAGCGCGCCCAACGTGAAGGTGGCCGTGTTGTCCACGTTCGAGCACCGCTCGTACGAACTGGCCGATCTGGAACTGACTTTCAAGCCCCAGAGCGACCTGGTGATCCTGAACTACATCGCCAACCACATCATCAAGACCGGGCGGGTCAACAAGGACTTCGTCTCCAAGCACTGCAATTTCAAGATCGGCAATACCGACATCGGCTACGGCCTGCGCCCCGAGCACCCGCTGCAGCAGGCGGCCAAGAATGCCGGCGATCCCAACGGTGCCAAGCCCGCGACCTTCGAGGAGTACGCCCAATTCGTCTCGACCTACACGCTGGAGCACACGGCGCAAATGACCGGAGTGCCGGCCAATCGCCTGCTGGCCTTGGCGGAGCTGTACGCGGACCCGAATCGCAAGGTCATGTCGTTCTGGACCATGGGTTTCAATCAGCACACCCGCGGTACCTGGGCCAACAATCTGGTCTACAACATCCATTTGTTGACCGGCAAGATCTCCACGCCGGGCAACAGCCCGTTCTCTCTGACGGGTCAGCCCTCGGCCTGCGGTACGGCGCGCGAGGTGGGGACTTTCTCGCACCGCCTGCCCGCGGACATGGTGGTCACCAACCCCGAGCACCGCAAGACCGCCGAGAAGCTGTGGAAGCTGCCCGAAGGCACCATTCCCGCGAAGCCGGGCTATCACGCCGTGCAGCAGAACCGCATGCTCAAGGACGGCAAGCTCAATGCCTACTGGGTGATGGTGAACAACAACATGCAGGCCGGCGCCAACCTGGCGCAGGAAGGTTATCCGGGCTATCGCAACCCCGAGAACTTCATCGTGGTCTCCGATGCCTACCCGACGGTGACCGCCGTGGCGGCCGACCTGATCCTGCCGACGGCCATGTGGGTGGAGAAGGAAGGCGCCTACGGCAATGCCGAGCGCCGCACCCACTTCTGGCACCAGCTGGTCAAGGCGCCGGACGAAGCACGCTCTGATCTGTGGCAGCTGATGGAGTTTTCCAAGCGCTTCAAGATCGAGGAAGTCTGGCCCGAGGAATTGCTGGCCAAGAGCCCTCAGTTGCGGGGCAAGACCTTGTTCGATGTGCTGTACCGCAACGGCCAGGTCGACAAGTTCCCGACATCGCAGACCGACCCCGCCTACGAGAATGACGAAGCCAAGCATTTCGGCTTTTATGTGCAAAAAGGCCTGTTCGAAGAGTACGCCGCTTTCGGTCGAGGGCACGGCCACGACCTGGCTCCGTTCGACGAGTACCACAAGGTGCGCGGTCTGCGCTGTCCCGTTGTGAACGGCAAGGAAACGCGCTGGCGCTACCGCGAAGGCACGGACCCCTACGTGAAGGCGGGCACGGGCTTTCAGTTCTACGGCCACAGCGACGGCAAGGCCGTGGTCTTTGCGCTGCCCTATGAGCCG
>JAMNYN010000525.1 GCA_023622805.1 Pseudomonadota bacterium
AACGACTTGCTGCTGGGTTTTGACTACGAGAAAAACCGCCTGCGCTCGGACCGCGAACGCACGGCGATGCCGGGCGGCCCCGCGGGCCAGGTCGCGCCCTACGACAACAACCAGACCGAGCACACCCATGCGCTGTACCTGGAAGATGCGCAGACCTTCCTGGGTGACCGCGTGACGCTGCGCGCCGGCGTGCGCAAGACCTGGGGCGAGACGCGGTTCGATCAGACGCCGAACGTGCCCATGGCCGTGACCACGTCGCGCGATTACGACAAGCTCACCTGGTCCACTGGAGCGACCTGGAAAGTCACTGACGCCTGGGCCTTGCGCACAGGCGCGTCCACCGGGTTTCGCGCGCCCACGGCGAGCGAGCTGTCGTCGGATTTCACGGCCGTGGGCGGCGGCCGCATCTTCGGCAACGCGAATCTCAAGCCGGAATCGAGCCGCCAGTTCGAAGTGGGAACCAGCTTCAAGCAAAGCGCCTGGAAAGTCGACGCCGCGCTGTTCCAGAACACGATTTCCGACCGCATCATCACCGTCTCGCGCGGCCCGGCGACGAATACCTCGGACTACGCCAACAACAGCGCCGACATCGTGGCGCGCGGCCTGGAGCTCAGCGCCCACGCGGACGTGGGCAAGCTGCTGGGCGCGCCGCTGGCCGGCCATACGCTCACGGCATTCGGCAACGGCTACTACCACTTCGAGATGAAAGACAAGGGCGCGGCCGCTTCGCTCAACACCGACAAGGTGCAGCGCATGTACCGCTATGAAGCCGCTTTCGGCATGCGCCTGGCGCGCGGCATGGACCGCAATGCGGGCGACTGGAATGCGCAGCTGACGGCGCTGCTGCGCGGACCGATGTGGTACGACACGGAAGAGAACCTGCTCATCCCGCGGGGCGAGCCCAGCAGCACTTTCATCCACGGCAAGGGAGCGTTCACGGTCTGGAATCTGCGTGGCGAGTACCGCCTGAGCCGCGGCGTGAAGCTGTTCGCGGGCATCAACAACCTCTTCAATCTGAATCGCCATCCCATCTTCATCGCCCAGGACCAGCGGCCCTGCATCGCCAACCCCATCTTCCAGAACGGCGGCTGCGGTACCTCGATGCCGGGCCGCGAATGGATGGCCGGTCTGCAGGCCGAGTTCTGAGCGCGACCATGCGCCAGCCGGGCGGCACGCTCCCCATGCTCCACCGGCGCGGCCTGGTGCGCGCCGGCGGGGGCCTGGCTTTGGCCGCGCTCCTGCCCGGCGCGCGCGCGGCGGCGCCCATAGCGCTGCGCGATGCCCTGGATCGCCCCGTCGTGCTGCCCGGGCCGGCGCAGCGCATCGTGACGATTTTTTCGTCCAACACCGAACTGGTGGCATCGCTGGGCCTGCTGGAGCGCATCGTGGGCGTGGAGGAGTACACGCGCTTTCCCGCGCAGGCCGCCGCGCTGCCCAAGGTCGGCGGGCGCCTGGGTTTCTCGGTGGATGCCGTGGTCGCGCTGCGCCCGGACCTGGTCATCGTCACGCCCGCGCGCCAGGCCGCGAACCAGCTGGTGGATCCCATGGAGCGCATAGGCGTGCCGGTCATGGTGCTGCTCAGCCGCAGCCTGGAGGAAGTGATGGACAACGTGCTGCGGGTCGCGCAGGCCGCGGGGGTGGAGGCGCGCGGCAAGGCGCTGGCGGCTTCGCTGGCACAGCGCCTGCGGGCCGTGGACCGGCAGATGGCAGGCCGGATCGCGCCGCGCAGCCTGATGATCACCGGGCGCATGGGCAACGGCATGCTGCTGGTGGCGCGCCCCGGCACCTACACCAGCGAAGCCATCGTGCGCGCCGGCGCCCGCCACGCCATGGCCGACATCGGCACCCTGGCCCAGGTCTCGCCGGAGGCGGCGCTGGCGGCCGATCCCGACGTGCTGCTGTTCGCGGGCACGCAGGCGGCGCTTGATGAGCTCACAAGCCGTCCCGGCTGGCGCGACATGCGCGCCGTGCGGGCAGGCCGCGCGATCACCGTGTCGCGCTCCGAATTCCTGATTCCCGGTCCGCGCACTTTCGATGGGATCGAATCCCTGGCGCGCTGGATCACGCAGAAAGGGCAGGGATGAATCTCTCTGGAAAAATCTGGTGGCCTGCATTCGCGGTGCTTGCCTTGAGCATTCTGCTGGGCGTCTGTGCCGGCCACCAATGGGCCTCGCCGGCGGACATCTGGGCAGCGATCAGCGAGCGCGACACGCTGCGCAGCCGCCTGTTGTGGGAGTGGCGCATGCCGCGCGTCTTCGCCGCGGCCTGCGTGGGCGCGCTGCTGGGGCTGTCCGGCGCGGTGTTCCAGGGCGTTTTCCGCAATCCGCTAGCCGAGCCCTATCTGCTGGGCGCTTCGGGCGGCGCGGCCTTGGGCGCGACGATTGCGCTGCTGGTGCCCCTGGGGCTGCCGCAGTCCTGGCTGCTGCCGGTGCTGGCCTTTGGCGGCGCCTGGGGCTCGACGGTGCTGGTGCTGGGCGTGGCGCGCGTGGCGGGCGCGCTCGATGCGTCGGGCATGCTGCTGGCGGGCGTAGCCATGGCCGCCATGCTGGGCGCGATCCGTTCGTTTCTGATGCTGGCGCTGTCCGACGAGACCGTGAGCCTGCAAGTCGTCATGAGCTGGGTGCTGGGCGGCATACAGACGCCGACCTGGAGCGGCCTGGGCTGGCTGGCCTTGATCACGCTGGCCTGCATGGTCGGCACGCAGACGATTGCGCGCGGCCTGGACCTGCTGGGGCTGGGCGACTCCACGGCCCAGTCCTTCGGCCTGGATGTGGCGCGCTTCGTGCCGCGCGCCGTGCTGCTGGGCTCGCTGGTGGTCGCGGTGGCCGTGGCCTACGGCGGGCTGGTGGCCTTCGTGGGGCTGGCCGCGCCGCACATCGCGCGCTGGTGGGTGGGCCCGCTGCACCGCTGGGTGCTGCCGACCAGCGCGCTGGCCGGGGCGATCGTGGTGACGCTGGCGGATGCCATCGCGCGCAGTGTGCTGCCGCCGGCCGAAGTCCCGCTGGGCCTGGTCACGGCCGTGGCCGGCGGGCCGTTCTTCATCTTGCTGCTGGCGCGCCGCCTGCGCGCCTACGGAGGCCGCGCATGAAACACAACACAGCCCTGCTGGGCGCTGTCGACCTTTCTCTGGCGCGCCAAGGCCGGCGCCTGCTGGATGGCATTTCACTGGAACTGCCGGCGCGCGGCGCGGTGGCGCTGGTCGGGCCCAACGGCGCGGGCAAGTCCACCTTGCTGAACCTGCTGGCCGGGCAGATGGCGCCCGACGGTGGCGCCGTGTCGCTGCAGGGCCGGCCGCTGCAGGCCTTCAGCGTGCGCGAGCGTGCACTGCATATCGGCTATATGCCCCAGCGCTTCGAGCCCCATTGGGACGTGACGCTGGAAGACCTGGTGCGCATGCGCGTGCCCGGTCTTGGATCGGCTGCGCAGGTGCTGGCGCAGGCCGATCTGCAGCCTTTGGGCGGGCGGCGCTGGAGCACGCTTTCGGGCGGCGAGCGCGCGCGCGGCATGCTGGCCGCGGTGCTGGCCTCCGATCCGCCCGTGCTGCTGGCCGACGAGCCGGGCGCGGCACTCGATGTGCAGCACCGCCTGGCGCTGGTGCAGGCGCTGGCGCTGCGCGGACGGGACAGGCTGGTGGTGGTGGCGATGCACGATCTGGACCTGGCGTTCGAGCGCTTCGATCGCGTGATCGTCATGCATGGCGGCCGCGTGGCCATGGATGGCAGTCCGGCGCAGTTGCTGCACCAGCCCCTGCTCGATGCAGTCTTCGGCGTGCACTTCGAGCGCATTGCCGCGCCGCCCCACATCTTGCTGCGCGCGCGCAGCAGACCACAGGAGACCGCGACATGATGCGTATCGACATTGCCGGCTGGACGCGTGAAGCCATGGCCGGTGACCCCCGGGCGTTCAGCGCGATTTTCGAGAACGCGGACCGCTGGGGCTTTGACGGCGTGTGGTTCAGTGAATTCCGTCTGCCGCAGACCGACTGGCAGTATCCCTCGCCCTTGCTGTTCGCGGCGGCGCTGCTGGCGCGCACCGAGCGTCTGCGCGTGGGGACGGCGGTGCTGGTGCTGCCCTTGCACCATCCGCTGATGCTGGCCGAGGAAATCGCGCAGCTGGACCTCCAAAGCGGCGGCCGCATCGACGTAGGCATAGGCCGGGGCACGGAGCCGGCGTCATTGGAATGCCTGGAAATCGACCCGGCCAGCACGCGCGAGCGCTTCGAGCAGGGCGCGCGCATTGTGCGCGATGCCTTGCGCGGCGAGACGGTGGCGTCTACGGGGGAGTTGTGGAATTTTGCCCCGCGCCGACTGATGTCGCCGCCCGTGCAGCGGCCCCACCCGCCGATCTACGTCGCGGGATCGACGCCGGAAACCCTGGGCTTTGCGCTGGCCGAAAACCTGCCCTTGCTGCTGAGCCTGGAGCCGCCGGAAAGCGCGCAACTGGAGCGCCTCGCGTGCGTCGCCCGGCAGCAAGGCGGCGACGCCCAGGCGCTGCTGGCGAGTTCATCGCTCGCGCGCTATGTCTGCATTGGCGCCAGCCAGGCGCAGGTCGCGCAGCAGCTCGATGCGCTGTGGGAAAAGCTCTACGCGCGCCGTGTCCACTTCGCCGCCAAACGCGGTGTGGCCGCGGCCGACGTGCCGCCCATCGACAGACCCAAAGTGCTGCGCGAGCAGTTCATCCATGGCACGCCAGAGCAGTGCCATGCGCAGATTCGCCAGTTGCAGGCGGACACCGGCATCAGCAGCCTGCGCTGCATCTTCAATGCCAACGGCCTGTGGAGCAATGGCGCGGCGCTGGCTGCGATGGCGCTGTTTGCCCAGGAAGTCCTGCCGGCCTTGCACCAGGAAGTCCATACACCGCTGCATGCCTGACAATGCCGCCATGGACTCAGAACAACTCCAGCGCCTGTTGAGCGTGCAAATGCCTTACGGCAAATACGCGGGCCGCTGCATTGCCGACCTGCCCGGCAACTACCTGATGTGGATGGCGCGCGAAGGCTTTCCGCGCGGCGACCTGGGGCGCCTGCTGGCGCTGATGTACGAGCTCGATCACAACGGCTTGTCGCACCTGCTCGATCCGCTGCGCAGGTCGCCGCCGCAGGCTTAGGCCTGGCGGGCCGGGCGTCGCAAACGCCGCCAGCCCATGACCGCGCCGGTCGCGCTCAATGCCAGGCCGCCCAGGCTCAGCGTCAGCAGCGTGATGTCCCATAGCGGACGCCGCTCCAGCAAGGGCAGCCAGTCCCAGCTGTGCAGCATGGCGAACAGCCAGCGCTTGGTGCGCTGGTGGCTGTCCAGCCGGCCGAGCACGCTGCCGGTGTGCGGGTCCAGATGGACCCAGGTCGCATGGGGATCGTCGAAAACGATGCGCCAGATGGGCAGCGGTCTGTCGCTGCCGCCCATCATGCTGTGGGCTTCGCGGGCGTAGTAATACAGGTCGTAATCGACCAGCGTCTCCATGCGCGCCATGGGGTAGGGCAGCAGACGCGCCGCTGCGCCTCCCAGGGCTTGCGGGGCCAGGGCCAGCGGCTGGGCGGTGCGGCCGTCGAGCAGCATGGGCTGGGCGCTGCCGGTTTGCGCGAACGCGGTGGTCTTGCCGAGCACGGGGGCCCAGCGCAGCTCGCGCACGGATCCTCCTGCCGCGGTGATCAGTGCCTGGGGCGTGGCGTCCTGCAGGCTGAAGACCAGCGGACCGCCTTGCAGGGCGCTGACCAGCGCGAACAACAGGCCTGTGACATGGTGCCAGCGCAGCATGCTGCCGCCCGCATAGGGCGAGCGCGAGCCGCTGCGGTAGGTGCGCGTGAAACGCCAGCGAAGCAGCCCGACGGCGGTGCCCGCCAGCGCTACGGCAATGCCCGCGATGGACAGGGCGTTGACGATGTCGCTCCAATAGGCATCGAGCGCATTGCCGCGAAACGGGTAGAGCCAGTGGATCCAGGCGCCGGCGTAATTCCAGAGGCGCTCGCTGCGCGTGGCATCGCGCACCACTTCGCCGGTCTGGCCGGAGATGTACAGCCAGGTCTTGTCGGCATCCGGCAACTCCACCCGGTGCAGCGGGCGGTGGGAGTCCAGCCCGCGCGAATGGGTGAAGGCATCCTCGTCCAGGCTGCCGAGGTAGCGCAGATCCGCACCACTGCCCGCGTAGGCGGCAGCGCTGGCCAGGGCCCAGGCCGCGTCCACCGGAGGCAGGTGCTCGCCGCTGGTGGCATCGATGACGGTTGCGCGGCTGCCTTTCGTGGCGGCGGGCGAGGCCGAGGGCGTGGCGAAGTAGACCGCACGTCCACCGCTGGCCGCGGCCAGGCGCAGCTCCTTGAGCGGGCCGCTGATGCCTGCTCGGTCCAGTGCCTGGGCCGGACCCAGCAGCGGCGCCGCGGCGGCCAGTGGCGGCAGGTGCAGCAGTCGCTCGGCGGGCGTGAGCTTGGGGTAGCCCACGTACATCATCACCATGCCCGAGAAGAACCACATGGCAAAGAAAGCGCACAGGGCGATGCCCAGCCAGCGGTGTGCCAGGTACAGCCAGCGTTTAGGGAAAAGGCGCATCATCAAACTTTCAGATATTCATGGCGCTAGCACCGTCTGCAGCCCAGGCAACTGACGCGTCCTAAGCCAGGGACACCGAGCAAAGGCCGCTCCGCACCGATGGTGCCGTCCCCCTCCACCGGAGGTTGAGAGGGGGAAGCGGCGTAAGCCGCACAGGGGGTGCATCAGTAAGTCACGCGCAGCGTGAGATCGGCGGTGCGCGGCGCGCCCAGGTAAGCCATGGTGCTGGTGACGTTGGCCGCGTACAGCCGGTTCGTGGCGTTGCGCAGGCGGGCCACCACCGAGACGTTGCGCTGGACCTGGTAGCTCAGGCCCAGGTCGAGCAGCGTGTAGGCGGGCCAGTTCTGCGTGTTGGCGGCGTCGGCATAGACCTTGCCGACATGGCGCAGGCCGGCGCTGGCCTGCCAGGCGGGCGAGAATGCGTACGAGGTCCAGAGGTTGGCGACCACGGCGGGGGTGTTGGTCGGGGTGCTGCCGGCCAGCGACACGCCGCCTTGGCGGAAGTTGTCATAGCGGGCGCGCACGAAGCTGACATTGCCCTGCAGTGACCAGGCGCGCGTGGGCTGCAGGCCCAGGGCCAGTTCCAGGCCCTGGGAGGATTGCTCGCCCACGAGCACGGTGAGGGTGGAGTTCTGCGGGTCCTGCGTGGCGATGTTCTTGCGCGTGATGCGGTAGGCCGCCACGGTGGCCGTGCCCTTGCCGCTCCAGAAGTCCAGCTTGCTGCCGACTTCGATCTGGCGGCCGGTGGTCAGCGCGCTGTTGTTGCGCACATCAGCGAACGAGGCCGTGGAGAGTACGCCCGATGGTGGGTCGGCCGCCGTCGCGTACTGGGCATAGAGGTTGGCGCCCGGCGCGAAGTCCCAGACCAGGCCGATGCGGCCCGTGGTCGGGTGGTAGCTGCGCTCGAACGTGGCGGGGCTGGCGGCGGTGACTTCGCGGCGGTTGGTCAGCTCCAGCGCAATGCGTTCATGGCGCAGTGCCGTGAGCAGTTGTAGCGAAGGCGCGATTGCCGTGCGGTTTTCCGCGTACAGCGCCGTGGTGACGATGCGGTTGTCGCGGTCGGGCTTGAAGCCGGGCGCCATGCCGGGAATGTCGAGGAAGTTCTCCGTGCGGAACGCATAGGGGTTCACCGTGCTCACCGTGGCCGGCAGGCTGTTGGGAAAGCGGGTCTGGCGGTTGAGGCTCACATCCAGGCCGAAGGCCCAGTCGCTGCGCCGCCCGAAGAGCTGTCCCTGCTGCGTGGCTTCCATGCGGTTGCCGACCAGTTGCTGGTCGTGGCGCTGCAGGAAGGCGGCCGAGCGGATTACGGCGCTGTTGCTGGCGTTGAAGCGGTAGCTCTCGACGTTGCGGTAGTCGCGCAAGGCATCGTAGGCATAGAAAGTGTTCTTGAACTGCAGCGCGTCGTTCACGCGCCAGTCGCTGATCGAGCGCAGCCACTGCACGCGCTGGGCGTACAGGCCGTCGGCGCTGTTGTAGTTCTTGAAACGCGTGTTCTCGTCGATGCGCAGCGTCCCGGTGGCGGGGTTGAGCAGGGGCGTGCCCCAGTAGGGGCGGTCCACGTTTTCGTTCTGGTATTCGTAGGCCAGCGTATGGGTGAAGCCGTGGCCCAGGTCCGACAGCAGCGACGCGGCCAGCTGGGTCGCGCGGCTGCGCGTGCCTTCGGTCCAGCTGTCCGCGTCCTTGTGGTTCAGATCCAGCCGCAGGAAATGCGCGTTGGCGCTGTCCGCGGCGATGCGGCGGTTCAAGCCCACGGATGCCTCCTTGAGGCCGTGGCTGCTCAGGCGCAGCTGGGCTTCGGAGAAATCGTGGCGCTCGGGGAGCTTGGTGATGTAGTTGATCGTGCCGCCGACGCCGCCCGCGCCGTACAGAAAGCTCGAGGCCCCGCCAATGGCTTCCACGCGGTCGTAAATCCAGCTGTCCACGGGGCGCGCGGCGATGCTGTACTGGACATTGATGCCGTTGAACAGCTGGCTGAGCGAGCTGGCGC
Source organism: Pseudomonadota bacterium (assembly GCA_023622805.1). Taxonomy (GTDB): domain Bacteria; phylum Pseudomonadota; class Gammaproteobacteria; order Burkholderiales; family Burkholderiaceae_C; genus Comamonas; species Comamonas bellezanensis. Next base: position 8,524 of record JAMNYN010000525.1, read on the forward strand.
TGAAACCCCGGTAACTCACGCCGATGTTGCCGGGCGCGCTATGGGCCGTGACGCCGGGAATGGCCTGCAGGATGTCCTGGGTGCTTTGGTCTCCGCGCGCTTCTATGGTGGCGCGGTCCACCACGGTGACGCTGGCCGGCGTTTCGCGCGGCGTCAGGCCCAGGCGGCTGGCGGTGGCGGCGGGCGTGTCCAGGGGCAGAAGGCCGTTGGCCTGGGATACGGCGCTTTTGACTTCAATAGCGGACAGCGACGGCGTCGCTTCATGGGACTGGGCCTGGGCCGTGAAAGCGGTGGCGGCAAACAGGGCCGCGGCCAGGGGCTGGCGGCGATGGGGCACGGAAAAATGTGTCATGGAAATCGGGACTTCACGAACGAGAGCCGTGGCCTTTCGCAGGGACAAGCTTCCCTGGGGCCATGGGTCGGTTTTGGAGAAAGAGGGGGGCGCGCCGCGGGGCAGCGGAAGGCGCGCGAGCGAACGCGGCCGGGCCGGCCTCGGTGCGGGGAAACGGCGTAGCCGTTCAGGGGGTCAGGCTGGTGGTCCGCGGGGCGGCAATGACGCGCCGGCGATGGCGGCAATGCGCGCCGACACTACGGGCTGCAGCGCCCGGCCCAGCGGTTGCGGCTGGGCGAAGAACTGCGCCGTCTGCTGCGGCGGCGGCGCATTGACGCTCAGGCACAGCGGGCAGTCCAGGCTGTGCTGTCCGTTGGCTGTGACCTGCTGGCCGTTGTCGTCAACGACGATCATCTTCATGCCGCCGTTGGCCGAGCAGAGCATTTGCAGCGACTGCGGGTTCACGATGGGCGAAGCGACGGCACAACCCAGCGTCAGGACGAACCACACCATGACCAGACGGGCCAGTGGGATGGAGTTGCGCAGGATTTGCATGACGGCACATTATGGCGCGCCGCCCGGGCAGCATGTGCGAATCTGCCTACAAACAACAACGGAGCCCTGGGGCTTCGTTGCGTGGGTCAACCAGGGCCGGGACAGGCCCGGACTGGATGGCTTACTTGACCGCGGCGCGCGCGGCTTCTGCCTTGGCCTTGGCGGCATCGGCCTTTTTCTGCAGCTCGGCTGCTTCGGTTTCGGCGGCCTTGGCTTCAGCAGCCTTGGCTTCGGTGGCCTTGTCGCCCGAAGGACCGGCAATGGCGTTGCCCACCATGCTGCCGGCAACGGCGCCGACTGCGGCAGCGCCCAGCGTGCCCATCATGCCTGGGCCACGGGCCGGAGCAGCGGCGGCGGCGGGTGCAGCAGCTGCAGCGGGCGCAGCGGCTGCAGGGGCGGCTGCGGGAGCGGCAGCAGCAGCGGGGGCGGCGGGCTTGGCAGCCGGAGCTGCTGCTGGCTTGCCGATGCTGGCCGGGCGAACGGACTTGCCGCCGCCCATGCGCTTTGCATGGGCCAGGCTAGGCGCGAGCAGCGCAGCAAAGGTCAAAGCAAGCACGGAGGCAGTGGTGCGGTAAGAGATGTTCACAAGAAATTCCAAATGAAAAGTCGACAAAAAGTGTGACCCATGCGGGCGCCAGGCCTGTTGCACGCAGCAGTCAGGCCAATGGGTTCACCGTCTCTACATGGGGGGACTGCGCCAGAATGCAAGCGCGGCCGGGGCGAGAAGCCCAGGCGCGCAAGGTGGCGCAGGGCGCCCGCGTGGAATAAGTCGTTTTTGTGCGGGTGCTTGTTTATTCTAGGGGCCAAGCTAAAGACCTTGGCCCGGCTCTCAGATCGGTTAACACAACCCTTGAGACGTTGTTGCGTTGACTTGCCGTGCTACTCGCACTGTCTGCGGCAACGCGCCTAGCCTCAACCGAAAATCTACGATTTTCTGGGTCGTGTTCGCCGCTCTCAGCGCAGGATTTCCAGCAGCCGGTCGAGGCCGCCCTGGTTGATCGCGATCTGTGCTTCGGCGCGCACGCGGGGCTTGGCGTGGAAGGCCACCGACAGGCCGGCGGCGCCCATCATGGGCAGGTCGTTGGAGCCATCGCCCACGGCAATGCACTGGGCGGGCGAGATGCCCAGCAGCGAGGCCACTTCCAGCAGCGTGCGGCGCTTTTCCGCGCCGTCGCAGATCTCGCCCCAGGGCTGTTCGATCAGCTTGCCGGTGAGCACGCCGTTGTCCATGGCCAGCATGTTGGCGCGCACGAAGTCGATGTTCAGCAGGCCGCGCACGTACTCGGCAAAGTAGGTGAAGCCGCCCGAGACCAGCAGCACCTTGAGGCCGGCCTGCTGGCAGGCCTGGACCAGGGTTTGCGCCCCGGGCGAAAGCTGCAGGCGCTCGTCGCGCACCTGGGCCATGTCGGCCTCGGTCACGCCCTGGAGCAGGGCCACGCGCTGGCGCAGGCTTTCCTTGAAGTCGGTGATCTCGCCGCGCATGGTGGCTTCGGTGATGGCCGCGACTTCGGCTTTCTTGCCCGTGGCGTCGGCGATCTCATCGACGCACTCGATGGTGATCAGCGTCGAATCCATGTCGAAAGCGATGAGTTTGTAATCGCTCAGCAGCAAAGGGGCGGGGGTGCGCTGGACCATCAGGCCAGGGGCAAATTCGGTAGCGGCGCTCATGTGGGGCGGAGGAAGGGGATAAAAAAAGAGCCCCTGCGCGCAGGCAGGGGAGCTAGGCCTGCATTATCCCCCTGGCCGGCGCTTTTGCAGGCGGGTGGTTTACCGGACGTCGGGCGAAGTCGGGGCTGCCAAGGGCGTGCCGATCGGGCCCGCGGCGGCGGCCCGGTTTTTCTCCTACCCGGCATGCCAATTCAAGGTCAGCGCAAGCGCAGCCACGGCCAGGCTGGCCACAGCGTAGGCGAGGGCGGGAATCAGGCGTTGAAGCAGCATGGTCGGCTCCGCAAGAAATCAGAAACAGGCGAATCGCCTATCAAAGATCTAGCAAGCTATGTGCCATGTACCGGCCCCGAGGCCCAGGGCTGGGCCTCGGGGGAACAGCCTGCGTTCAAGCCGCCAGCGTCTCGGCCTTGAGCGGCTGGCCCAGGCTTTTAAGCACGTCGCGCACCAATTGGGCGCGGGCCATGGGGTCGGGCAGGGCGCGTTCTATGCGCAGCTTCTCGTTGCCGGCCAGCTTGATGTGCTTGTTCTTCTGGATCAGGCTGATGATGTTCATCGGGTCGACAGGCGGCTGGGGCTTGAAGCTGATGGTGATCACGCCCGGCGCCGCATCGACCTTCACCACGCCATAGGGCTGGCTCAGCACGCGCAGGCGGTGCACGTCGATCAGCGTCTGCGCCTGGGGCGGCAGCTTGCCGAAACGGTCGACGATTTCTTCCAGCAGGTTGTCGATCTGGTCGCTGGACTTGGCCGTGGCCAGCTTCTTGTAGAACGACAGGCGCAGGTGCACGTCGCCGCAATAGCTGTCGGGCAGCAGGGCCGGCGCATGCAGATTGATGTCGGTGGACACGGACAGCGGCGACAGCAGGTCGGGCTCCTTGCCTTCCTTGAGCGAGCGCACGGCTTCGGACAGCATTTCGTTGTACAGCTGAAAGCCGACTTCCATCATGTTGCCGCTCTGGTTTTCGCCCAGCACCTCGCCCGCGCCGCGGATTTCCAGGTCGTGCATGGCCAGGTAGAAGCCGCTGCCCAGCTCTTCCATCTGCTGGATGGCGTCGAGCCGCTGCTGGGCCTGCTTGGTCAGGCTTTCGATGTCGGGCACCATCAGATAGGCATAGGCCTGGTGGTGGCTGCGGCCCACGCGTCCGCGCAGCTGGTGCAGCTGGGCCAGGCCGAACTTGTCGGCGCGGCTGATCAGAATGGTGTTGGCGCTGGGCACGTCGATGCCGGTCTCGATGATGGTCGAGCACAACAGGATGTTGTAGCGCTGGGCGACGAAGTCGCGCATCACGCGCTCGAGTTCGCGCTCGGGCATCTGGCCGTGGGCCACGGCAATGCGCGCTTCGGGCAGGATTTCTTCCAGCTTCTGGCGCCGGTTCTCTATGGTCTCGACTTCGTTGTGCAGGAAGTAGCACTGGCCGCCGCGCTTGAGCTCGCGCAGCACGGCTTCGCGGATCACGCCCGTGCCTTCGTTGCGCACGAAAGTCTTGATCGCCAGGCGGCGCTGGGGCGCGGTGGCGATCACGCTCAGATCGCGCAGGCCTTCGAGCGCCATGCCCATGGTGCGCGGAATGGGCGTGGCGGTGAGCGTCAGCACATCGACTTCGGCGCGTAGCGCCTTCATCTGCTCCTTGTGGCGCACGCCGAAACGGTGTTCCTCGTCAATGATCAGCAGGCCCAGGTCATGGAACTTGGTGGAT
>JAMNYN010000435.1 GCA_023622805.1 Pseudomonadota bacterium
CCTGCCGCAGCGCGGCCAGGGGCCCAGGAAAACAACAAGCTCCCGATGTAACAAGGCCGTCATACCGCCTGGCTAGGCTCAGGGCACGTCAACACAACACCAGCAAAAACAAGGACGTATTCACCCCATACTCAAAGGATTGAAATGTCTTATTTGACGGATGCAGCTCGCGCCGCCTCACGCGAAGCCCATGGCGAAGTCACGGTTCCCGGCCAGATGTTCGAGACCATCGTCGCCGCCAATCCGGCGCGCCGCACGCTCTTCAAGAACACCATGGCCTTGTCCATGCTGTCGATCTTTGGCGCCAGCGCTCTGACCGCCTGCGGTGGTGACAACGACAATGCGCCGCCTGCGCCCGACGGCGGCGGCACGGGCGGCGGCAACAATGGCGGCGGCAGCGAAGTCCCTGCCGGTCCGGATTACTCCGTGACCTTCACGCCCCTGGGCAACAAGATCGTGGCCGACACCGTCACCGTGCCCCAAGGCTACGTGGCGGAAATCCTCTACTCGGCCGGCGACCAGTGCGTCATCGGCTCGGTCGGCTACAGCGGCCTCCCCCAGGTACATCCTGCCACCGAACTGCAGGCCGGCTCGCAGCACGACGGCATGCACTACTTCGCGATCCCGGGCGTCGACCCCAACCAACGCGGCCTGCTGGCCATCAACCACGAAAACCTGGATTCCAAGATCCTGGGCTTCACCGGCGGCAAGTACAGCGCGGCCACCGCGACCGAGGTAGAAAAGAAAACCGCCTTGTCCACGGTCGGCGTCTCGGTCATCGAAGTCGAGCGCGATGCCAGCGGCAAGTGGTCGGTCAAACCGTCGGCCTACAACAAGCGCTACTCGGGCAACACCGAATACAAGGTCAGCGGCCCGGCGGCCGCGGTGGTCGGCGCGTCCGTCATCGGCACGCTGAACAACTGCGCCAGCGGCCCCACCCCTTGGGGCACCTACCTGACCTGCGAAGAAAGCACAGACAATTACCTGGACCCGACGCAGGCGGAAGAAGGCTATGGCTGGGTCGTTGAAATCGACCCCCTCAACCAGATGGGCACGCCCACCAAGCGCACCGCCATGGGTCGTTTCGATCACGAAAACACCGCCTACATGCTCGATGACGCCAACCGCGTGGCGTTCTACATGGGCGACGACGGCACGCCCGGCTGCATCTACAAGTTCGTGCCCCGCAAGGCCTATGACCCCGCCAACCGCGCCGCCAACTTCGGTCTGCTGGACGACGGCACGCTGTATGTGGCCCGCTTCAACGGCGACGGCACGGGCAACTGGATAGAACTCACGCAAGGCAAGAACGGCCTGGTCGCGGGCGCCACGGATCCGGGCAACTTCACCCAACTGGCCACCGGCACCGTCATTTCCGGCACGCTGGTGGACTTCAACACGCAAGCCGACGTGCTGATCAAGACCAAGGCGGCTGCGCGCGTGGCCGGTGGCACGCTGATGGACCGCCCGGAGTGGATCACGGTGGGCGGCGATAAAACCATCTACTGCACCCTGACGAACAACAGCAGCCGCAAGCGCACCGATGCCGCGAATCCGCGCACCAGCAACCGGCACGGCCATATCGTGCGCTGGACCGAAACCGGCAACTCGCCGCTGGCAACGACGTTCAACTGGTCGCTGCTGCTGCTGGCCGGCGATCCGTCGATCGCCGCCGCCAACGAGAAGGGCAACATCGTCGGCCATACCTTCTCCAGCCCGGACGGCATACGCGTCGACCCGAAAAACCGCCTGTGGGTACAAACCGACGCCGGCACGGGCAGCAGCACCACCAGCATCTTCGGCAACAATTCGATGTACTACGTCGACCAGGCCACCGGCGAATCCAAGCGCTTCCTGGTCGGCCCGGTGGGATGCGAGATCACCGGCATCGGCTACACGCCCGATCTGACGGCGTTCTTCATCAACATCCAGCACCCTGAAGGCGCATGGTCGACGACCGCCGGCTGGCCCGCGCGCTCGGCCACCGTGGTGGTGCGCCGCACCGACGGCAAGCCGGTAGGCGCCTGATCACCAAGGCAGCGGCCTGGCCGCTGCCCGGTACGCGGGAGGGGTTCGGCCAAGCCCTCGCCCGCTTGCCCCAGTCACTGCTTGCGGCGCAGCGCCGCCAGGTGGGCTCGGTCGTCGGCGCTGGAAAACAGCACCGCCAGCACAATCCCCACCGCCGCGCCCAGCATGGTCTCCAAGACCCGTTCGACGGGCAGACTGCCCGATAGCGGCGCGGGCGAAGCCAGCACGGTCATCAGCAGCGCCATCGGCGTCACGGTGATCTGCCCCAGCGCATAGTTGATGCCGATGATCACTTCGGTGGTGAACTGGAACACCACGATGGCCAGCACCATGGCCCACAGCGGCGGGTGCTGGGCCAGGATCAGCCAGACCAGGCAGGCCCCGAACAGGGTGCCGACCATGCGCTGCAAGGCCCGGCTCATGGTCACATGCAGATTGCCGCCCTGCATCACGGCCGTCGCACCGATGGCCGCCCAGGCCGGATGGTGCCAGCCGGCAGCCCAGGCAATGCCCCCCGCCAGGGCCGCACCCGCGGTGATGCGCCCGGCCGCTATCCATTGGTGGGACGCTGGGGGCACATGGGTCGGCGGCAGTCGCAGCTGACGCAACTCCTGCGAGCGCAGACCGTCCGTGAGCCAGCAGACCAGCCAGGCGACCAGGCCGCCCGCGGCGGTGGCGAGCATGCGCGCGGCCATGGTCTGCCAATGGTCCACGGGGTGCAGTGCCGCGCCGGCCGCGAAGACGATGATCACCGCGCCCGGCAGGCCGATACTCCAGCGGCTCACGAGCAGCGTGCAGGCACCGGCGACCAGGGCCAGCACCAGCACCAGCGCCCAGTCCGGCGCGCCGAACAGCGAAGCCACCGAAGGAAAGAACACGCCCAGCGTCAGCAGCCCCGCGCAGATGGCCACGACGCGGCGGCGCCGCGGCAAGGGGGCGAAGCGTCCGAACAGCGACGCCAGCGCGCCCAGGGCCGGAAAGCCCACCAGCTCGGGCCAGGGCGACAGCAGCGTCAGCACCACGGCGCACAGCACCGCCAGACTGCACTGCGCCCCGGCAATCAGCGCAATCCTCAGGGACACCGGCGGCGCCAGGGCCACACTGTCCTGCAACTGACTGCGATCGAGCAGATGCAGGGCCGCCCGAGCCATCGAAGCCCCGGTCCCGCCGGCGGCGGCTGCCTTGTTTTTGTCGTCGCTCATGGCCTGCCTTGCATCAACGAAATGCCCACACTAGTCGACGATGGTGAGCTTGGCAATCGCCAGCGCCAGCCATTTGGTGCCATGGCGCGGGAAGTTCACCTGGGCGCGTGCGTCGTCGCCCGTGCCTTCGATGGCCAGCACCTTGCCTTCGCCGAACTTGTTGTGGAACACGGCGATGCCCGCACGCAGGCCATGGCTGGGCGCGGCCTTTTGCGGCGGCACGGGCGGGCTGGCAAAAGTTTCGGGCTTGGCGCCGAAGCTGCTGCGGCCGCCGTAACCACCGCCATAGCCGCCCGCGGACTGCGGCGTGAACGTGCCGAAGCCCTGCTGCTTGGGCGTGATCCACTTGAGCGCCTCTTCGGGCAGTTCGTCGAAGAAGCGGCTCTTCATATGAAAGCGCGTCTGGCCGTGCAGCATGCGCGTCTGCGAATGGCTCAGGTACAGGCGCTTGCGCGCACGCGTGATCGCCACGTACATCAGGCGGCGCTCTTCTTCCAGGCCGCCGCTGTCGCTCATGGCGTTCTCGTGGGGGAACAGGCCCTCTTCCATGCCGCCGATGAACACCGCGTCGAACTCCAGGCCCTTGGATGCGTGCACCGTCATCAGCTGCACCGCGTCCTGGCCGGCCTGGGCCTGGTTGTCGCCGGCTTCGAGCGCCGCGTGCGTGAGGAAGGCCACCAGCGGCGACAGGGTCTCGCCGGTATCGATGTCGACGATGCCCGCGGCCGGCTGCGATCCGGGCAGCACCTGATCCAGCATGGGCTGCGTGGGATCGATGCCCTGGCTCACCGGGCTCTGGCGCAGGGCCTGGCCGTGCTCGTCCAGCGGCAGCGCCACGGCGTCGCGGCCAAAACCTTCCTGGGTCACGAAGCTTTCGCCCGCGTTCACCAGTTCCTGCAAGTTCTCTATGCGGTCCGCGCCTTCCTTTTCGTTGCGGTAATGCTCGATCAGGCCGCTTTCCTCGAGCACGGCCTCGATGATCAGGCGCAGGTTCTTGCCCTGGGTCTGCTCGCGCAGCACCTCGATCTTGGCGACGAACGCGCCCAGGTTCGCACCGGCCTTGCCCGGCACGGCCGTGACGGCGTCGCTGAGCGAGCAGCCCGCCGAGCGCGCCGCATCCTGCAGCACTTCCACGGTGCGCGCCCCAATGCCGCGCGGCGGGAAGTTCACCGCGCGCATGAAGCTGGTGTCGTCGTGCGGGTTCTCCAGCAGGCGCAGATAGGCCAGCGCATGCTTGATTTCGGCGCGCTCGAAAAAGCGCAGGCCGCCATACACGCGATAGGCCACGCCGGCGTTGAACAGCGCGGTTTCTATGACGCGGCTTTGCGCATTGCTGCGGTACAGGATGGCGATCTGCTGGCGCTCGAAGCCGTCGTTCTTCACCAGCTGACGGATCTCCTCGACCATCCACTGCGCTTCGGCCAGGTCGTTGTGCGCCTCATAGACGCGCACCGGTTCGCCCGGGCCCTGCGTGGTGCGCAGGTTCTTGCCCAGGCGGCGGCTGTTATGGCTGATCAGTGCGTTGGCCGAGTCCAGGATGTTGCTGAAGCTGCGGTAGTTCTGCTCGAGCTTGATCTGGCGCTGCACGTCGAACTCGCGCACGAAGTCCGCCATATTGCCCACGCGCGCGCCGCGGAATGCGTAAATGCTCTGGTCGTCGTCACCCACGGCGATCACCGAGCCCTGGGTGCGCATCTGGCCGCCGACTTCGTCGCCCGCGAGCTGCTTGAGCCAGGCGTATTGCAGGCGGTTGGTGTCCTGGAACTCGTCGACCAGAATGTGCTGAAAGCGGCGCTGGTAATGCGCACGCAGGTGCGGCTGATCGCGCAGCAGCTCGAAGCTGCGCAGCATCAGTTCGCCGAAATCGACCACGCCTTCGCGCTGGCACTGCTCTTCGTAGAGCTGGTAGAACTCGACCTTCTTGCGCGTGTCGGGGTCCTTGACGGCGACATCGCCGGGCCGCTGGCCCTCTTCCTTGCAGCCGGCGATGAAGTACTGCAGCTGCTTGGGCGGAAAGCGCTCGTCGTCCACCCCGTGCTGCTTGCACAGCCGCTTGACGGCCGACAGCTGGTCCTGCATGTCCAGAATCTGGAAGGCCTGGGGCAGGCCCGCCGCCTGGTGGTGGGCGCGCAGCAGGCGGTTGCACAGGCCGTGGAAAGTGCCTATCCACATGCCGCGCACATTCACCGGCAGCATGGCCGACAGCCGGGCCGTCATTTCCTTGGCCGCCTTGTTGGTGAAAGTCACGGCCAGGATGCCGGCCGGCGTGGCCTGCCCGGTTTGCAGCAGCCAGGCAATGCGCGTGGTCAGCACCCGGGTCTTGCCCGATCCCGCGCCGGCCAGGATCAGCGCATGGCCTGCGGGCAGGGTCACGGCCGCCAGCTGCTCCTCATTGAGGTCGGCAAGCAAGGGAGAGGCGGGCGCAGCGACGGGCGCGCTGTTGGAAAGCAGGTCAAGAGGAAACATGCGTCGATTGTAGAAAGCCCGCCAGCCTCCGGGGCACATCGCCGCCAAAAGCCTTGCGCCGGCGGCCAACACATCTGGCATGGCTTCCAGGGGCATTCCCCCGGCGCGGACAGAGCGGGTAGAATCAATCACCGGGCCCAAGTTTCTTGTGGTCCGGTTTTTTTTGCCTGCTCCGCGCAGGCCAGGGAGGGCGCCGCGTGCGCCAGCGCCCGCAAACCGGCCTCCAAGCCAAGCGCCCCATCGCCGCAGAAATCGTTCTGCAGCGACCCTTTATGGAGCTTGGAATCTCATGGAAATTTTCGACTACGACAACATTCTTCTGCTTCCCCGCAAGTGCTCGGTGGAAAGCCGTTCGGAGTGTGATGCCAGCGTGACGCTGGGCAGTCGTTCGTTTCGCATCCCGGCCGTTCCGGCCAACATGAAGACTGTCGTCGACGAATCCATCTGCACCTGGCTGGCGCAGAACGGCTACTTCTACGTGATGCACCGCTTTGATCTGGACAATGTGCGCTTCGTCCAGGACATGCATGCCAAGGGCTGCTTTGCCTCGATCTCGCTGGGCGTCAAGCAGGCCGACTACGCCACCGTCGACCGCTTCGTCGCCGAAGGCCTGGTGCCCGAGTACATCACCATCGACATCGCCCACGGCCATGCCGACAGCGTGAAGAACATGCTGGCCTACCTCAAGGAAAAGATGCCGCAGTCCTTCGTGATCGCCGGCAACGTCGGCACGCCCGAAGCCGTGATCGATCTGGAAAACTGGGGCGCCGACGCCACCAAGGTCGGCATCGGCCCGGGCAAGGTCTGCATCACCAAGCTCAAGACCGGCTTCGGCACGGGCGGCTGGCAGTTGTCGGCGCTCAAGTGGTGCGCGCGTGTGGCCACCAAGCCCATCATTGCCGACGGGGGCATTCGCAGCCACGGCGACATCGCCAAGAGCGTGCGCTTTGGCGCCAGCATGGTCATGATCGGCTCGCTGTTTGCCGGCCACGAAGAATCGCCTGGCACCACCGTGGTGGTCGACGGCGAGACCTTCAAGGAGTACTACGGCTCGGCTTCGGACTTCAACAAGGGCGAATACAAGCACGTCGAAGGCAAGCGCATCCTCGAACCCGTCAAGGGCAAGCTGGCCGACACGCTGATCGAAATGGAGCAGGACATCCAGAGCTCGATCAGCTACTCCGGCGGCAAGAAGCTGATGGACATCCGCAAGGTCAACTACGTGACCCTGGGCGGCGACAACGCGGGCGAACACCTGCTGATGTAAGAGCCTGCCCTCGGTCTTTTCCGGGGATGCGTTGCCCCCTCCTGTTGGTTCAGGCAAGGCGCACGCCGCAAGATGCACTGGTGTGCATCGAGGACGGGCAACGCAGCACGGGCCGTCAGGAGGGGGCCACCCGAAGGGCATACAGCCCACGCCACGCCCTTCGTCGTTGCCCACTTTGCCC
>JAMNYN010000498.1 GCA_023622805.1 Pseudomonadota bacterium
CAGGGAAAAATCCAGCCATAGCCGGGGCGCAACTCGCGGTGCCAGACGATTTCCATCGCCGTGATGCGCTCTTGCATTGCATCGTTCTTCACATAGCCCCGCAGCGCCACCCCCGAGGGGGTCTGGCGCTCGCACATGTCGGCGGCCACCAGGGGCTGCGTGCCGGCTCCGGTGGCCAGTACCACCCAGCGGGCCTGCAGCTCGCGGGTCTCGCCGCCGTTCGACAGTCTCGCACCTACCACCCGGCCGCTGGCATCGTGCAGCGGCGCCTCGAAGTGCACCGGCGCATGCATGCGCGTGCCCTGGCGTACGGCGTTGCGGCACAGGATATCGTCGAGTTCGCGGCGCGCAAGAACGGCCAGTGTGGCGGGCACATCGACGCGGGTGCCGCGCGGGCCGATACAGCCCACGTGCTGCAGGCCTTGCGCCCGTCCCATCACCTCGTCCAGCACCCCCAGCTCGCGCAATGCCGCATGGGCATCGGGAATCAGTCCGTCGCCGCACACTTTCTCGCGTGGAAAGCTGCGCCGGTCCACCAGCACCACATCTCGGCCGGAACGTGCCAGCAGCGTTGCCGCCGCGCTGCCCGCGGGGCCCGCGCCCACCACCAGCACTTCGCAGCGCTCCGGCAGCTCGGAGAAAGGCAAGTTCAAGAGGGGGAGATTCATGAGCGCGAGTATATGGGGGGCTGCAAGGGCCCAGGAGCGGGCTGCAGGCGGGTGTTGTGCCGGTCCTAAGGCTGGCGGGCCTGCCAGGGCTGGCCGTCCATTCCCGTCCAGCCCGGCAAGGCCAGCAGTGCCTGCCAGTCGCGCACTTCGGCCACTGCGGGGGCAAGCTCGGCCCAGTCGGCTTGCAGGTGCAGCATTTCCCCGCTCACCGGGTGGGGCAGGCTCAGCGCCTGGGCATGCAGCCACAGCCGCTGCAGCCCCAGGCGCTCGGCCCACCAGCGGTTGAGCGGTCCCTTGCCGTGGGTGGCGTCGCCGATGATGGGGTGGGCCACATGCTTGAGGTGGCGCCGGATCTGGTGGCGCCGGCCGGTGGCAGGCAGGGCTTCGACCAGCGACAGGCGCGTGCCGCTGTGGCGGCTGTCGTAGGCCTCGGGCCATTCCAGCCGGGCCAGGCAGCGCAAGGCGGTCTGGGCTTCCTGCGCCGGGGCGTCGTCGGGCGCGTCATCGGGCTTGAGCGCGTGGTCCACGGCCAGCTGCGCGGGCAGCCAGCCGCGTACCAGGGCCAGGTAGCGCTTGTGGGTTTGCTGGGAGGCGAAAGCCTGGCCCAGCACGCGCGCGGCCTCGGCGTGCAGGGCCATCACCAGCACGCCGCAAGTGCCCTTGTCGAGCCGGTGCACGGGGAAGACATGCTGGCCGATCTGGTCGCGCAGCGTCTGCATCACAAAGCGGGTTTCGTGCGCGTCCAGGCCCGTGCGGTGGACCAGCCAGCCCGCGGGCTTGTAGACCGCGATCAGGTGCTCGTCGCGCCACAGGATGTGCAGGGGCGCAGCGTGCTCGCTGTCGGCGGGGGCAGGGCAAGGGGGCGGCAGATGATGCAAGGCACGGGTCCTCAGAAACAGGGCGGTGGGGCTCGCACTGTAAGCCAGAGCCCGGAGTCCTGGTGCGGATCACGGCCGGTGGCACGGGTCATGCACTCTTCTGGTGCAGAATCATGGGCTTTGTTGCCACGGGCATTCCGGGCCGGCGGTTTTTCGCGTTTGAAAGAAGATGAATGCTCAAAGGCATTGTGGCGTCAGTGTTGGCATCGGTGCTGTTTGGCGCGATTTATTACCTGTCCCCCTGGTTGCAGCCGCTGGACGGTGAGCAGATCTTTGGCTGGCGCGTGCTGGTGACGCTGCCGTTCACCAGTCTGCTGCTGCTGGCCAGCGGGGAAGGCCGCTTGCTGCGCGCCGTCTGGCAACGGGTGAAAGCCGCGCCCCGGCTGGGCTGGCTGCTGCTGGCCAGCGCGGCCATGCTGGGTGTGCAGCTGTGGCTGTTCATGTGGGCGCCGCTGCACGGCCGGGCGCTGCCGGTGTCGCTGGGCTACTTTCTGCTGCCCCTGGTGATGGTGCTGGTCGGCCGCGTGTTCTATGGCGAGCGGCTGTCGCCCGCCCAGGCCCTGGCCACGCTGCTGGCGACCGTGGGCGTGGCCTACGAAGTCTGGCGCGCGGGCGGCCTGTCCTGGGAGACCTGGCTGGTGGCCGTGGGCTATACGCTGTATTTCACGCTGCGCCGGCGGCTGGCCATTGCCAGCCTGGCCGGCCATTGGCTGGACATGGCATTGCTGGCGCCGGTGGCTTTGTGGTTTACCTTGCGGGCGCCGTCGAGCTGGCCGCAGTTGGCCGAGCACCCGGCGCTGTGGGCCCTGCTGCCGCTGCTGGGTGTGGTCAGCGCGGTGGCGCTGACGCTGTACATGGCGGCCAGCCGCTGGCTGCCGCTGGGATTGTTCGGTCTGCTGTCGTATGTGGAGCCGGTGCTGCTGGTGCTGGTGGCGTGGCTGCTGGGCGAGAGCCTGCAGCCCGGGCAGTGGCCGACCTATGCGCTGGTGTTTGCCGCCATCGCCGTGCTGGTGGCCGACGGGGCGAGCCAGTTGCTGCGCCAGCGTCGCCGCGCCGCCGATCGAATATCAACCAAAGGAAGACAGGAATGAACGCTGAACAACCGCCAATTCGCATTGGCATCGTGGGCTACGGCAACCTTGGACGGGGCGTGGAGGCGGCCGTCGCCAAGAACCCCGATCTGCAGCTGATGGGCGTCTACACCCGGCGCGATCCGGGCGCGCTGCAGACCCTGCTGGCCGGCACGCCCGTGCATGCCATGGAGCAACTCGACAGCCACCACGGCCAGCTCGATGTGCTGATCCTGTGCGGCGGCTCCAAGGACGATCTGCCGCGCCAGTCGCCGGCGCTCGCGGCGCGCTTCAACTTGGTGGACAGTTTCGACACCCATGCGCGCATTCCCGAGCACTTTGCGGCGGTGGATGCTGCGGCCCAGGCCGGCCAGACCACGGCGCTGATTTCTGCCGGCTGGGATCCAGGCATGTTCTCGCTCAACCGCGTGATGGGCGAAGCCCTGTTGCCCGACGGCGCGACCTATACCTTCTGGGGCAAGGGCCTGAGCCAGGGCCATTCGGATGCCATCCGCCGCGTGCCCGGCGTGGCCGGCGGCGTGCAGTACACGCTGCCAGTGCCCGCGGCCGTGGACGCGGTGCGCGGCGGCACCCGCCCGACGCTCAGCACCCGTGAAAAGCACACGCGTGAATGCTTTGTGGTGCTCGAAGCCGGCGCCAGCGCCGAGGCCGTGCGTCAGACCATCGTCGAGATGCCGCATTACTTCGACGAGTACGACACCACCGTGCACTTCATCGATGCCGCCACCTTGCAGCGCGAGCACGGCGCCATGCCGCACGGCGGCTTCGTGATCCGCAGCGGCAACACGTCGGCTGGCAACACCCAGGTGATCGAATACGGCCTTCAGTTGGGCAGCAACCCCGAGTTCACGGCCAGCGTGCTGGTCGCCTATGCGCGCGCCGTGCACCGCCTGCACCTGGCCGGCCAGCATGGCGCCAAGACGGTGTTCGACGTGCCGCCAGGACTTCTGTCGGCCAAGAGCTCGGCGCAGCTTCGAGCAGAGCTGCTGTAAAAAAAGGGCCCGAGGGCCCTTTTTTCTTTACCGCGCAGGTCTCAGGCCTGGGCGGCAGGGCTGGCATCCGCGGGCGCGCTGGCCTTGGCCGCGTCTTCGAGGCGGTCGACGTCGCGCAGCGGCTTGAACCAGACCATCCAGCCGCCCACCACGGCCAGCGTGCACAGGCTGCCCGCGATGGCCGCGGGCACGGCGCCCAGCCAGGCCGCGCTGCTGCCGGCGCGGAACTCTCCGAGCTCATTGGACGAACCGATGAACAGCATGTTCACGGCATTGACCCGCCCGCGCATGGTGTCGGGTGTGGAAAACTGCACCAGCGCCGAGCGGATGTAGACGCTCACCATGTCGGCCGCGCCGGCCAGCATCAGGGCGGCCATGGACAGCCAGAACCAGGTCGACAGCGCAAACACCAGATTGGCCAGGCCGAACACGGCCACGGCGATGAACATCACCCGGCCGACGTGGCGCTTGAACGGGCGTGCGCTGAGCCACAGACCCATGGCGACTTCACCCACGGCCATGGAGCTGCGCAGCAGGCCCAGGCCTTCGGGGCCGACCTTGAGCACTTCGTGCGCATAAATCGGCAGCAGCGCGACCACGCCGCCCAGCAATACGGCAAACAGGTCCAGAGAAATCGTGCCCAGAATGATGGGGCGGCTGCGAATGAACTGGATGCCGTCGCCAAAGCGCTGCCACAGGCTGCCTTCGAGCGCGAGACGCGCCGTGGCATGCAGTACCGGCACGCGCGCCAGCAGCAGCACGCCCAGCACCAGGGCCATCAGGGCGCAGCCATAGGTCAGCGCGCCGCCGCCCCAGGCGTAGAGCAGGCCGCCAAGCACGGGCGCGGCAATTGAGGCCGTGCGCATCAGCATGCTGTTGGTGGCCAGCGCCTGGGCCAGGTACTCGCGGGCGACGATTTGCGGCAGCAGGCTTTGCAGTGCCGGTCCGGTGAATGCCCGGCTGCAGCCGAACAGCACCAGCACTGCATAAATCCAGCCCACCTGGTGCGCGCCTTCGGCCGACAGCCAGAACAGCAGGGCCGAGCACAGCGCCGCCACGCTCCAGCTGGCGGCCAGGATGCGCTTGCGGCTCATGCGGTCGCTGAGGTCGCCGGCCGGGATCAGCAGGAACAGCATGGGCAGAAACTGCGCCAGACCGACATAGGCCAGCGACAGCGGGTCGCGCGTCAGGTCATAGACCTGCCAGGCCACGACCACGGCCTGCATTTGCTGGGCGAACATGGCCAGCAGACGGGCCATGAGAAAAGGAAGAAAACCGGGCTGGCGCAGGGCGCTGGAAGCGGCGGGGGAAGACGCGGCGGTGGGGGAAGGAGGCAAAGCGCAGACCTGTCAGCAAAAGCGCGGGGGCATGGAAAGTGCGCCCACTACGCGCGCCGTGATTGTGCGCCAAAGCGGCGCTGGCTGCTGGTCGCCGCCGGAGCGCTCAAGCGGCGGTCTAGACGACTGAGGAACGAGGTGTATTCCCACAGGATCGCGCCCGTTTTGCTGCCAACAATTCCAGCCAGCGTATGCTCTGTGAGGCGAACCCTCCAACCTGCAAAGGAATCGCGCCATGTCGTTGCTCAACACCAGCTCTCTTCTGGGTCGCGAAGCCATCATCGACTTCCCGGACAGTCGCGCAGAAGTGCGTTATTCACCCCAGGGCGTGCTGCACTGGAAAGTGACAGACAGCAAAGGCAGCATTTCCGAAGGCCGCGAGCGACTGAGCTATCTGCAGCTCAGCGACAGCCTGCACTTTCTCAACTGGATAGAAAAAAGCGGTTTCACCGTCAGCCAGGTCGTGGACACCGCCGAGGGCACGGTCAAGGCGTTCTGGTCCTATGCCGATGAAAGAACCGAAGGCGGGCAGCGCGCCTCGATGTTCGTCGACGGGCGCTTCCGCTTCCGCTGACTAGAACGCCCCTTGAAACTGGCGCAGCCCAGCAAGGGGGCAGCGAGGAAGGGCCGCCCCGCACCGAGGCTGCCGTCCCTGGCCGGGCGCCCCCCTCCACCGAAGGATGAGAGGGGGAAGCGGCGACAGCCGCTCAGGGGGTGTTTATTTTCAGCGGACGATTTCCGATTCCACGGTCATGTCCAGTACATAGGCATAGGACGAGGCATCGGCGGGCGTCACTGGCTTCTTGTAGCGCTGGATGCGCAGCACATTGCGCACGCCCGGCTGGTGCGTGTAGCCCTGGATGTCGCCATAGAAGTTTTCCCAGGGACCGACGCGGGTCTTGAGGCCCTGGTCGTTGTACTCGATGCTGCGCACTTGCAGGCACTGGTAGTTGGGAATCAATGGATGGCTGCAGGCCGCGCGCTGGGGCGCAACTTCCAGGAACATGCGCTCACCTGCGCTGCCATAGCGCGTGGCGTCGGTGGGCACGCCGTCGAGCAGCCATTGGCCGCCGTCCTGGAAGGACAGGGTCAGCACGGGCGCTGCAGCGCGATCGGCCTGGGCAATGGCCCAGCGGCTGGCCTGGGGCAGGCGTTGGCCGACCTGTTGTTCCAGCGCCATCGCAGCGGAATCCGGGCAGGCCATCATCGTGCCCATCACCGGACCTATGCTCAGCGCCTGGCCGTTGAGCTGGTAGCTGGCCCCCAGGACATTGCACAGTCGGCCCACGGACACCCGGCCCTGGGCAAAGCTCAACTGCACGGCGCGCGGCTGGCCCGCAGTGTCGGCCGAAGGGGCGGGGGGCAGGGTCCAGCCGGGTTGCAACTGGCCTTGGGCATTGCGAACTTCGCGCAATTGCCAGTGGTAGGCGGTGAGCGTGGCCGGGTCGGCGGCAGTAGCGGCCGCACCGGTGTCCGAAGTGGCGCAGGCCGTCAGGCCTTGAATGGCCAGCAGGGGCAAAGCCCAGATCCAAGAAATTCGCATGGGGGGTTTCCTTTCAAGAAAGGCCACAGGGTGGTCAAGCTGTGGCGGAGTTGCCAGCGTTGACTTGAGAGTCGACAGCATGCTGTCAAGTTCCTGTCCTGTAGCGTAGTGGCACTGAGGTCAGTGCTTGTAAGACAAGCGCGCAAGGTGGTGTTGCACAGCATAAGCCAGTCTGCTGGCGGCTCGGATCTTCTCGTGGGGCGAAGTGATCTGGCATGACGGGCCATCTCGTGTGCTATAAGATTTGACTGTCTCTGCGGGCGACGGCCGTTGCCTGCCATGGATGAAAAAAGGATTGCTTGGTGGTGAAACTGACATGGATGAACCGGTGGCGAGGCGCCCGCTCGCCGCTGGCGTGCCTGGCGCTGGCCAGCGCGTTGACGGGCTGCATGAGCGAGCCGATGAAGCGTGTTCGGACGCAGGAAGATTTTTCTTCCACGGCCACTTTTTCGCGCCTGTTTGACGCTTCACCCACCCAGACCTGCGAGGCCGCGCGCCGCGCCCTGCTGAGCCAGGGCTACATGATCAACACGGCCAAGGCCGATCTGGTGGAAGGGCAGAAAAGCTTTCAGCCCGATGCCGAAGTGCATTTGCAAATGATCATTCGCGTGGTCTGCGTGCCCGAG
>JAMNYN010000490.1 GCA_023622805.1 Pseudomonadota bacterium
GCGCGCCCCGGCGGCCCACTGGAACGGCCTGCGCTACCAGGGCAGCGAACTGATCAGCGTCCGGCTGGACGAGGCCCGCGCCATGGCGGGTGTCGTGGCCGCAGTGCAGCTGAGCCATTTCGTCGGCGTGGTCGCCGTGGCGCCGATCCATGCCCTGCAGGCCGCCAGCAGCTTGGCGCCCGTCTGGCGCAGCCCCGACACGCCGGACACGCCGGACACGCCGGCCGCTCCCGAACAACAGACGCGCTTTGTCTGGCAACTGCCGCGCACGCCCGTGCCCACGGCGGCCCAAGTCGTGGCCTGGTGCCTCAATGACCACGCCAGCATCTGGCTGCCCGCCTGCGAACCCGAGACGCAGCGCTGGGTGCGCCGCGAACTGGCCGCGCTGCTGCAACTGCCCGAAGCGGCGCTGCACCTGAGCACCGCCCTGCCCGACACCGCCCCGCTACACCTTCTGGACCTGCTCGATGCCGCCGCCGATGCCGCTTTGCTGTCCCAGGCCGTAGGTCGTCCCGTGAGCGTGGCCTGCCAGGCCTGCAGCGCCGACGACCAGCTGGTGCTGCACGTGCCCATGGCATCGGCCGCCCCATCGACAGAAATTCAAGCGCACCACGCCACGGGCTCGGCAGCATCCACCACGCTGCTGTCGCACGCACCCTGGGCCGTGCGCCCCAGCCTCGCACGCCTGCTGAGCCAGCCCGGCCTGGCGCGCGCGTCGGCCCACGCCAGCGTGCGCGGCGCAGGCACGGTACAAGGCCTCAAAAGCAGCAGCGGCCCGCAACACGCAGGCGTTCATGATTTGAACGCGGCCCAGGTCTTCGCCCACGAAAGCCTGTGGCATGAACAAGCCCTGGACCATGGTCAGGACCCGCTGGCCTGGCGCCTGCAACACCTGCCCGCAGGCCCGGGCCGCGATCTCGCCCAACAGGTAGCCGAGCGCGCCCAGTGGCCGGCATCGGAAGACGCCGATGGCCGCCTGCGCGGACGCGGCTTTGCCACCGCGCAGTTGCAGACGCTGGACGCCGATGGCGTCGACCGCCTGGTCTGGAGCGCCTGGGTGGCCGAAGTCGCCGTCCACCCGCAAACCGGCGCCATCGAAGTCACGCGCGTTGCCGCCGGCCACGACAGCCAGCAATTGCATGCGGCGCAAAGCGCCACGCTGCACCCGGAAATCCGGCTGCAGGACCCGCAACTGCTGGCCGATGCCCGCCAGTTGCTGGGCAGCGCGCCCGCCTTCGACGACTGGAACAGCCCGCAGCCCGGACCCCACCAGACCGGACTGACCCACGCCGCATCGCCCGCGGGAACGCTGATCCGCCAGGGCCGACTCGACCTCGACGGCGTCACCACCCTGCCCGCGGCCGCCGCCATTGCCAACGCCATCCAGCAGGCGACCGGCGTGCGCCTGCGAGAAGTGCCGTTCCAACCCGAGCAGCTGCGCCTGGCCTTGGGCGGCAGTGGCGCCGAGCGCCCAGGCGCGATGCGCCAACGCCCCTGGGGCTGGCTGGCCGCGGGCGCGGTCGGTGCCGCCGGCCTGGCCGCCATGGCCTGGCCGCTCAAGCCCGCGCTGCCGCTGACCACCGGCCCCGATGTTTCGCTGTACTCGCCGCAGGCGCTGGAGCGCGGCCGCCTCGTCGCCGCCGCGGGCGACTGCGTGGTCTGCCATACGGCGCCCGGCGGCGCGGCCAATGCCGGCGGCCTGGGCCTGGAGACGCCGTTCGGCACCATTTACTCGACCAACATCACGCCCGACAAGGAAACCGGCATCGGCCGCTGGTCGTTCACCGCGTTCGAGCGCGCCATGCGCCAGGGCATTCACCAGGACGGCCGCCAGCTCTACCCGGCGTTTCCGTACACGGCCTTTGCCAAGCTCAGCGACGGCGACCTGCAGGCGCTTTATGGCTACCTGATGTCGCAAACGCCCGTCAAAGCGCAGGCGCCTCAGACCCAGCTGGCTTTCCCCTACAACCTGCGCCCGGCCATGGCCGGCTGGAATGCGCTGTTCCACGATGCCACGCCCTTCAAGGCCGACCCGGCGCGCAGCCCCGAATGGAACCGCGGCGCCTATCTGGTCGAAGGCGCGGGCCATTGCGCCGCCTGCCATTCGCCGCGCAATTCCCTGGGCGCCGAAAAGACCGGCATCCACTACCTGGCCGGCGGCGAGGCCGAAGGCTGGAGCGCTCCGGCGCTGAACCAGCTTGCCGGCGGCAAGCTGCCCTGGAGCCGCGATGAGCTCTACCAATACCTGCGCACCGGTTTTTCCTCGCGCCACGGCGTGGCCGCTGGACCGATGGCCCCGGTGATCCACGGCCTGGCCGCGCTGCCCGACAGCGATCTGCGCGCCATCAGCACCTACCTGCTGGAACTGCCGGGATCGACGACGGCCCCCGCCATGCAGGCCCAGCCCGTGCTGCAGGCCGCCGCCGTGGCAGCGCCGCCCGCCTACAGCCCCCATGTCAACGGCGAGCGCATCTACCAGAACGCCTGCGCCGTCTGTCACGAGGCCGGCAGCGGCCCGACGCTGTTTGGCGTGAAGCCCCTGCTGGCGCTCAACACCAATCTGCATGCGAGCAGTCCCGACAACCTGGTCCAGATCATCCTGAACGGCATCCAGACGCCGGCCAATGACGCACTGGGCCATATGCCGGGCTTCAGGGACAGCCTCGACGACAGCCAGATCCTGGATTTGACGACTTATTTGCGTGAACGATTTGCACCGGAGGAACCCGCTTGGCCCCATGAAACGAAGGCAATCAGCAAACTGCGCGCCGCATCACATGCCCTACCGCATTGATCTCGGTGACGCGAATAAAAGTCGGAATATGCCCCTATGAGATCAGCTCCACGCATTCAATCCGCACTACCACTAATTTTTTTGACGACTGCGCTCCATAAATCCGACGAATGGATTATTCGGACGCCATGAAAAATCAAGGCGCGAATACAGGCCAACGCCATTCAATTTCCGCCTTGCAGGATATCGGCTCAACAGTATTGCAATGACCCACAAAGGAAATATTACATGTCATCTTCATTAATATCGGTTGAGAAAGGCATCCAGACAGCTGGTGTCGGAAAATTTCAATATCGGCTTTTTGTGATTTTCGGTCTGGTATGGCTGGCGGATGCCATGCAGGTGCTGTCCATAGGCTTCAGCGCTCCCTCGATCGCCAAGACATTCGGCATCACCATGCCCGAGGCCTTGAGCACCGGCACCTTCTTCTTCATCGGCATGCTGATCGGCGCCTTCGCGTTCGGCCGACTGGCGGACCGCATCGGTCGACGTCCGGTGCTGATGATGGCCGTGGTCATCGACGCCTGCGCGGGCGTCGCCTCGGCTTTCGCACCCGACCTCGCCTGGCTGCTGGCCCTGCGCTTCATCACCGGTATCGGCGTGGGCGGCACGCTGCCCGTCGACTACACCATGATGGCCGAGTTCCTGCCGAGCAACAAACGTGGCCGCTGGCTGGTGCTGCTCGAGTCGTTCTGGGCTGTGGGCACGATCTGCCTCGCGGTGCTGTCGCTGATCGCGGTCGCCTGGGGTGACGATGCCTGGCGCCTGATCTTCTTTGTGACCGGCATTCCGGCGCTGATCGGTGTGGCGCTGCGTTTTTACATTCCTGAATCGCCGATGTTCCTCAACCGCAACGGCAAATCGGAAGAAGCGCGCAAGGTGCTGGAACGCGTGGCCAAGGTCAACGGCAACGATGTCAAGATCCCCATGCTGCAACCCGAGCTGCAGGAGCGCAAGTCGATCTTTGCCCTGTTCTCCTCGGAACTGCGCCGCCGCAGCATAGGCTTGCTGATGGCCTGGGCCTTGATTTCGATTGCCTATTACGGCGTGTTCGTCTACCTGCCCATCAAGCTCGCCAGCTCCGGCTTCGGCTTCATGCGCGGCCAGGAATTCCTGGTGGTGCTGGCCCTGGTTCAGCTGCCGGGCTTTGCCCTGTCGGCCTATGGTGTCGAGCGCTGGGGCCGCAAGCCCACGCTGATCGGCTTCCTGCTGCTCAGCGCCGTGGGTTGCATGCTGTACAGCCTGGGCACTTCGACGATCGTGGTGGTGGGCTCGACCTTGCTCATGAGCTTCTCGCTGCTGGGCACCTGGGGCGCCCTGTATGCCTTCACGCCTGAGGTCTATCCCACCGACCTGCGTGCCAGCGGCATGGGCATGGCCGGCGCGACCGCACGCTTCGGCGGACTGTTCGCTCCCGCCATCATCGCCCCCATCATGGCCACCCATTTCACGCTGGCCCTGGCCGTGCTCTCGAGCATGCTGGTGGCGGGTGCGATCGCGATCTGGTCCGTGGATGTGGAGTCGCGCAACCGCGTGCTGGATTGAGACCGGTTACTGACTGAAAAAGAGCCGCCAGGGCATGCCTGGCGGCTCTTTTTTTGTGGTGCAGCGCGCCCCTCAAGCGGCGTCGCCGCCCTCCAGCATCTTGCGCAGCAGGAAATTCAAGGCCAGCCGTTCGGCGGGATTGAGATTGCCATAAGTGCTTTCGCTGATCTGCTGTGCAAACGGCTCCATCTCGGCCACCAGATCGTGGCCGGCCTGCGTCAACTTGATCACGACCTTGCGCCTGTCCATGCGATCGTGGTCCACGCTGACCAGCTCTCGCTGTTTCAATCTATCCACCACTCCACGGATGGTGGCCTGGTCAATCACCGTCGCCTTGACCACATCCGCCAATGAACTGCCGCCGTTGACACGAATGGAACTCAGCACCACGAACTGGGCGGCCGTCAGCTGCGAATCTGGAATGTACTGCTGGAAAAGCGCAGTATGCCGCTGGTAGGCACGGCGCAGAAAATGCCCTATCTGGTCTGAAAAAATATATTCTTGCGGCGGGAATTCAGGGCTGTTCTTCATTTTTGTATTTTATGAATATTTTTCCGGCTTGGATGACGTCCCTTTCATTTCGCCACACAGTCTCATAGAATTTCATTTTTCAATCCCCTTCTTTACCGAGATCAAAGTGTCACCCCCCGGCCTCATCGCAAGAAAGCCCAAGGCACGGTCCACAGGCGCCGCGAGGCGGGGCAGGACCCGGTGGACACAGACTGCCCATGGTTAAGGAACTTCTGGCTTAGCACTCCGTCCAATAGACTGCTAACATGAAGGTATGGAAGAAAGGACTTCAATGACCTCCACATCCGGAAACATTGCGACGACCACTCTGACGCCCAGCAACCCCTGGGCGCTGGTGCCCCCGCTGGGCAACCTTGACGCCTATATCACGGCCGTCAACCGTCTTCCCATGCTCACGCTGGAAGAAGAGCAGGACTACGCCCACCGCCTCAAGAACAACAGCGATCTGGACGCTGCCGGCCGCCTGGTGATGTCTCACCTGTGTCTGGTCGTGGCCATTTCCCGCCAATACCTGGGTTACGGCCTGCCCCACGGCGACCTGATCCAGGAAGGCAACGTCGGCCTGATGAAAGCCGTCAAGCGTTTCGACCCCGAACAGGGCGTGCGCCTGGTGAGCTACGCCATGCACTGGATCAAGGCCGAGATCCACGAGTACATCCTCAAGAACTGGCGCATGGTCAAGCTGGCCACGACCAAGGCCCAGCGCAAGCTGTTTTTCAACCTGCGCTCGATGAAGCAAGGCCTCAAGGCCGATGCTGCTGCGCTTGATGGAAACACCAACCGCGACACGCTCAGCGCCCTCGAAATCGACACCGTCGCGCAGAAGCTCAACGTCAAGCGCGAAGAAGTCATCGAAATGGAAACCCGCATGTCGGGTGGCGATGTGCTGCTGGATCCGTCGCCTTCGGATGACGGCGAGAACGCGTTCGGCCCCATCGCCTACCTGGCCGATGGCGCGCACGAGCCCACGGCCATGATCGAGTCGCGCGAGCGCGATGCCCTGGCCACCGACGGCATCAGCCTGGCGCTGAACGGCCTGGACGAGCGCAGCCGGCGCATCGTGGAAGAGCGTTGGCTCAAGGTCAACGACGACGGCTCGGGCGGCATGACGCTGCACGAACTCGCCGCGGTCTATGGCGTCAGCGCCGAGCGCATCCGCCAGATCGAATCGGCCGCCATGAAGAAGATGAAGAAGACACTGGCCGAATACGCCTGACCCGCCCTGCCCGCCTGGGATAATCAGCGCACCGCCTTTGCAGGCTGTGCGCTTTTTTCATCGCCGGGCCGCCCCCCATGATCAGTTACCAGAGGAGTTCTCCATGATTTCCACGCCAAGCCGCCGCACGGTGCTCACCTGGGCGGCCGCCGTGACGGGTGCCGCAGCCATGCCGACGCAGGCTGCCGGCCCCGCCGCCTGGCCTACCCGCCCCGTCAAGCTGGTGGTCGGTTTTCCTGGTGGATCGTCCCCCGACCTGGTCGCGCGCACTCTGGCCGAACCGCTGGCCAAGCTGCTGGGCCAGCCCGTGGTGGTCGAAAACAAGGTGGGTGCCGGCGGCAATATCGGCGCCGACGCGGTCGCCCGTGCCACCGATGACCATACGCTGGGACTGATGATCAATGGCAACATGACCATCGCCAAGCTGATCAATCCCAAAACCAGCTACGACCCGCTCAAGGACTTGCAGCCGGTCAGCCTGATTGCCACCGCACCGCTGGTGCTGGCCGCCTCCATCCATACGCCAGGCCACACGGCCGCCGAATTCTTCGCGGCCGCGCGCGCCAGCGGCGACCAGTGGAGCTACGGCAGCCCGGGCATAGGCACCGTCGCCCACATCGGCATGGAGCTGCTCAAGGCGCGTGCCGGCATCGCTCCCGTGCACGTTCCCTACCCCGGCAATCCGCAGGTGATCAACGCCATCATTGGCGGGCAAATCCAGATGGCGCTGCTTCCCCCGGCCATGGCCGCGGCCCAGGCGCGTGCGGGCAAGCTGCGCGTGATCGGCGTGACGTCCACCAGCCGTTCCACGCTGGTGCCCGAGTACCCCAGCCTGGCCGAAGCCGGCATTGCCAACTACCAGATGGAAATCTGGAACGCCGTGGCGGCGCCGCGCTCGCTGCCCCAGCCCGTGGTCCGGCGCCTGGAAATGCTGCTCAGCGAAATCGCGCGCAGCCCCGACGTCCGCGCCAAGCTGTTTGCCCAAGGCTGGCAGATCGCGGGCACGTCGTCCGAAGGCCTGGCCAACCGCATCC
>JAMNYN010000108.1 GCA_023622805.1 Pseudomonadota bacterium
ACACGGGCAGGCCGTGGATGAAGTTGGTCGTGCCGTCCAGCGGGTCGATGATCCAGACGAAGTCCGAATCCTTGGCGCCGAATTCCTTGCCGGTTTCTTCGGCCAGGATGCCGTGGCCGGGGTAGGCCGTGAGCAAGGTATCGATGATGGCTTTTTCGGCCGCCTGGTCGGTCTCGGTCACAAAGTCGTTGACCTGCTTTTGTGCGATGCGCACGGATTCCACGTCAAGGGCCGCACGGTTGATGAGAGCGCCGGCGGCGCGTGCGGCTTTGATAGCCACGTTGAGCATGGGATGCAGGGTAGACGACATAGATTGTGAGCGTTGGCGCTGCGCTGCAAAAAGGCAGCGCAACACGCGGGTAAGAACAGGGAGGGCCGGCCTCGGCGATGCGGGCGGCGACAATGGCTGGCGATTTTACCCGGCCTGCCCGATTTGTGCTGCGGCTTGTGACACAGCCTCAGGGGCATGCTGCCTTTTGCCAACGTTTGTGAATGCCATGAAGACCCGATTCGTCCTGATCCAGACCAGCCATGCTGGCAATGTGGGTGCTGCCGCACGCGCCATGAAAACCATGGGCTTTGACGACCTGGTGCTGGTGGCCCCGCGCTGGGCCAATGTGCTGCGTCGCGAAGAAACCATACAGCGCGCCAGTGGTGCCCTGGATGTGCTGGCCAATGCCCGCATCGTGGAAACGCTGGACGAGGCACTCGACGGCATGAGCCATTTGTGCGCCACGGCCATGACGCAGCGTGATTTCGGCCCGCCCACGCGCACGCCGCGCCAGCACCTGGAGATGCTGGTCCAGGGCCAGTTGCAGGCCGAACCCGCCGCAGCGTCCGCTGCCCCCGAGACCGGCGTGGCCTTCTTGTTCGGCTGCGAGCGCTTCGGCATGGCCAACGAAGATGTCTACCGCTGCAATGTGGCGCTGTCGATTCCTTCGAATCCGCAGTTCGGCTCGCTCAATCTGGGCGCGGCCATCCAGCTGATTGCCTACGAATGGCGCCAGGCCCTGGGCGGGTTCCCGCTCGAAAACGCGGCGCCGGCGCAATTGCCCGACCGCGCGGATGCGGGCCAGGTGGCGGGCATGCTGACCCATTGGGAGCAGGCGCTCACTCATCTGGGGTTCCTCGACCCTGCTGCGCCCAAGAAGCTGATGCCGCGCTTGAACCAGCTGTTCAACCGCGCGCAGCTGAGCCCCGAGGAAATCCACATCCTGCGCGGTGTCGCCAAAGCCATGCTGCAAAGCACGCCGCCAAACCGCTAGACTGAACGACTGTCCACTCATTTTTTCCGCGATGCTCGCACGCCTGCGCTCCGATATTCAGTGCATTCTCGACCGTGACCCCGCGGCACGCAGTACCTGGGAAGTCGTGACCTGTTACCCGGGCCTGCATGCCATCTGGTTGCAGCGTCCCGCGCATTGGTGCTGGAACCATGGCTTTCGCTGGCTGGGACGTTTCATTTCCCATCTGGCGCGCTGGCTCACGGGCATTGAAATCCATCCCGGGGCGGTGATAGGCGACCGCGTCTTCATCGATCACGGCATGGGGGTGGTGATAGGCGAAACCGCCGTGGTCGGCGACGGCTGCACGATCTACCACGGCGTGACCCTGGGCGGCACTTCGCTGTACAAGGGCGTCAAGCGCCACCCCACGCTGGGCCGCGATGTGGTGGTGAGCGCCGGCGCCAAGGTGCTGGGCGGCTTTGAAGTCGGCGATGGCGCAAAGATCGGCAGCAATGCCGTGGTCATCAAACCCGTGCCCGCCGGCGCGACGGCCGTGGGCATTCCCGCGCGCATTCTGCCCTCCAAGGCCGGCCAGAGCGCCGACGTCACCGACCAGGATGCACCCGCGGCCGCGCCGCGCCCGTTCACGGCCTATGGCGTGACCCAGGAAGACGACCCGATTTCCCAGGCCATGCGCGGCCTCAGCGAAGGCGCGGCCTGCCATGAGCAGCAGATTGCGCTGCTGTGGGAAGCCATCCAGAAACTCTCGGCCCAGACCAAGACCGACGACTGCGTGCCCTGCGAATCCGAGCGCCCGCAGAAGTTCGAAAAAGACAAGATCGACCAGTTGATGGGCAAGTAGGGCTGAGCGGCTTAGGGCCGCCGCTCAGGGAGTGAGAAATTCCACCTTTCCTGTGTCCAGGTCGTAGTGCGCGGCCACCACGCGGACCTTGCCCTGGGCCACGGCTTCGGCCACGAGCTTGCTGCGCGTGGCGATGGCCTGGGCCGTGCGCCTGGCATTTTCCCGTACGGCATTGTCGAGAAAATCGCCGCTTTGGCCGACCACGGCGCGGGCCGCGGGCACGATGGCTTCCACCAGCGGGCCTATGAAGCCGGGGAATTGCGTGTTTTTCTGCACCACTTCGCAGGCCGCGGCCACGGCGCCGCAGCTCTCATGGCCCAGCACCACGATCAGGGGCACGCCCAGCACGGCGCTGCCGTATTCGATGGTTCCCAGCGTGGCCATGTCGGCCAGATGGCCGGCATTGCGCGCCACGAACAGCTCACCCAGGCCCAAGCCGCCGAACAGCAGTTCGGGCGGCACGCGGCTGTCGGCGCAGGACAGTATCGTGGCCCAGGGGGCCTGGTAGGTCGCCAGCTGCGCGCGCCGCTCGCCCAGTCGGGCTGCGCACAGTGCCGGTGTTTCGGCAAATGTCGCGTTGCCGGCCTGCAGGCGGGTCAGGGCGTCGTCGGCGCTCAGCGTCGTCTTCGGCTTGTCGGCGGCCCGGGCCGGGGCTGCTGACAGACCCATTGCGCCCGCCAAGCCAACTGCTGTCAGGGTGAGGAAATTGCGCCTCTGGGTTTGGCGCGTGCCGCAGATGGTGCACATGGTATTCCTTGGGGAATGGTTGGCATGGACGGACATGGCCAGGCAAAGGCGGCACACATTGTGCGCCTGACCCGCATCGGCGGCTAGACTGTTCGCAATCCTGTCATGGGCAGGTGGTTGCTAGATCCAGGGAGTTCCGATGAACGTTGAAGATGCTTTGCACGCGCGCCGCTCGGTGCGCGCTTTCCTGCCCCGCGTGCCCGATGGCGCGCTGGTGCGCCGTCTGCTGCACGCCGCCTCCCGTGCGGCCTCGGGCGGCAATATGCAGCCCTGGCGCGTGACAGCGCTCACGGGCGAGCCGCTGCAGCGGATCCTGTCGGCGGTGGCCACGGCCGCGCCGCAGGAGAATGCCTTGTCCTATCCGCCCAGCCTCTGGGAGCCCTACCGCAGCCGTCGCTTCGAGAATGGCGAAGAGCTGTACCGTACGCTGGGCATTGGCCGCGACGACAAGCCCGCGCGGCTGGAGCAACTGGGCCGCAACGGCCAGTTCTTCGGCGCGCCCGTGGGCATTTTTGTCTGCGTCGACGAGCGCATGGGCCAGCCGCAGTGGGCGGACCTGGGCATTTACCTGCAGTCGCTGATGCTGCTGGCCGTGGAGCCCGGCCTGGCGACCTGCGCCCAGGGTTTCTGGCGCCGCTTTGGCGACACCGTGGCCACTCAGCTGAACATGCCCGAGGGCTACGGCGTGGCCTTCGGCATCGCGCTGGGCTGGGAAGATGTTGAGGCACCGATCAACGCCTTGCGCGCCACCCGCACCGACCCCGAGGAATGGCTGGAGCTGCAAGGCTTTTGAGTGCCCGCGCTGCGGGCTGAGCCCGCGGCGGCCGGTCACGAGCGGGCCGGCGCCAGCAGGCCTATCCGCTGGCCTGGCTTTCGAGGGCGTGCTGACCATGCCTATGCCTATGCCACCCATCAGTGGATGGCCCGCATGTAGATCTCCATGTGCATGTCATTTTTCAGCAGTCTGATCTCTCGCCTCAAGCGATCAATTTCCGCATGGTTTTTGTCTTTCTTGGCTAACTCGTTGCTCAGCAAGTAGTTCTTGTGGGAAATTTCAGATTGCAGATCTTTCATCCGTGTCTGAAACCTGTATTTTTCATAGGCCGGTGTATAGCCGGACAGAAAATCGGCCTCTGTGCTGGATGGGCAGAATCCACGGCTGTAATAGCCACCGTTTTGTCCGTGGGCGCTGCCTGACGCGGCCGTGCAAAACGCGATCAGGCCTGCCTGCATGCCACGCTCGTAGGAAAACCGATCGGCTCCCAAGCCATGCTCCTGGCAGGCTTGCGCGCGGGAAGAGAATTTGTTTCTTCCACTGAATGCATCCATTTTTCCCAGTTCATTCCAGTTGGCTTGGGTGCACTGCGCTTTGTCCATGACGGCGCAACCCGAGAGGGCAAAAAGCAGGGTCAGGAAACCGATGATGCGCAGGAAGTTTTTGGCTTGATATTTCATTCTCTCCTTTGGTTCGAAAGCTTCGCGTCGAGCTTTTCATGGGAACTCAGACCCACGCGTTTTAGTCACCAAACGGCAGGCAGCGTTCCCTGTGCGGGTCATTTCGCCGTGATCAGGCCCCATGTATGCAGGCCTGCGCTGGCGCGCGCGGCGCGGCAAAAAGCCCCTGATGCCTGCAGGACTGGCTATACTCGCGCCAGCTCCGGGGTGTGCGTATGCGCTGAGATGCCAGACGGTCTGTGTGAACAGACCGGCTGGCGAACCCGACGAACTTGATCCGGTTCATACCGGCGGAAGAAGAGCGAGACCCTGAAGCGGGGTGGAGGGAGGCAACAGTCAGCGGTGGGGCAATGCGCCAGCAACCGACACAGGCTGAGCGCTTTTTTCCACCCGCGCCACCCATGGCTGCTCGTGCACCTGGGTGCGCGTGTGGGGCAAGTCCCCAGCCGGCGGTGGTCCGTCCACCTGCCCTTGCGGCGGGCGGTCGGGCGGCAGGTCCGGCCTGGTATTCCTCGGAGCGTTGTTGACCCAACCATCCACCCGAGGAGACTGCGATGAACGCCCCCCAGCCGGAATTTCCCACCACCAGCCCGTCTTTCACGGAACTGCTCGCGCAATCGCGCCAGCCGTTTCCCGCCTCGCGCAAAAGTTATCTGCCCGGCCAGTTGCATGCCGACCTGCGCGTGCCGGTGCGCGACATCGCGCTCACCAATGGCGAGCAGGTCAGCGTCTATGACACTTCGGGCCCCTACACCGACCCGGACGCGCAAATCGATATCCGGCGCGGCCTGCCCAGCCTGCGCGCGCCCTGGATAGACGCCCGCGGCGACAGCGAGTGGTATGTGGGCCGCATGCGCATGGCGCTGGACGACGGCAGCCAGAGTGAGGAAGCGCTGCGCCTCAAGCAATTGCGCGCCGAGGCCGCGGGTCTGCAACGCCAGCCGCGCCGCGCCAAAAGCGGCGCCAACGTGACGCAAATGCACTATGCGCGCCGCGGCATCATCACGCCGGAAATGGAATACGTGGCGCTGCGCGAGAACGGCCGCCGCGAATGGATCGCCGCCTACCAGCAGGATGCCGAGCGCGAACAGCGCCTGGTCGGCAACCCGCTGGGCGCGAGCATTCCGCGCATCATCACGCCCGAATTCGTGCGCGAGGAAGTGGCGCGCGGCCGGGCCATCATCCCGGCCAACATCAACCACCCCGAAATCGAGCCCATGGCCATTGGGCGCAACTTCAAGGTCAAGATCAACGCCAACATCGGCAACTCGGCCGTCACTTCAAGCATTGAAGAAGAGGTGGAGAAGCTGGTCTGGGCCACGCGCTGGGGCGCGGACAACGTGATGGATCTGTCCACGGGCAAGAACATCCACACCACGCGCGACTGGATCCTGCGCAACTCGCCCGTGCCCATCGGCACCGTGCCCATCTACCAGGCGCTGGAAAAAGTCGGCGGCGTGGCCGAGGACCTGACGTGGGAAATCTTCCGCGACACGCTGGTCGAGCAGGCCGAGCAGGGCGTGGACTACTTCACCATCCACGCGGGCGTGCGCCTGGCCTTCATCCACCTGACGGCGCAGCGGCGCACGGGCATCGTCTCGCGCGGCGGCTCCATCATGGCCAAGTGGTGCATGACGCACCACCGCGAAAGCTTCCTCTACGAGCATTTCGAGGACATCTGCGACATCATGAAGCAGTACGACGTGAGCTTCAGCCTCGGCGACGGCCTGCGCCCGGGCAGTGCCAGCGACGCCAACGACGCGGCCCAGTTCGCCGAGCTGCAGACGCTGGGCGAGCTCACGCAGATCGCCTGGAAGCACGATGTGCAGACCATGATCGAAGGCCCGGGCCATGTGCCTATGCACCTGATCCAGGCCAACATGGCCGAGCAACTCAAGCACTGCCACGAAGCGCCGTTCTACACCCTGGGCCCGCTGACCATAGACATCGCTCCGGGCTACGACCACATCGCCAGCGCCATCGGCGCGGCCATGATCGGCTGGATGGGCACGGCCATGCTGTGTTACGTGACGCCCAAGGAGCACCTGGGCCTGCCCGACCGCGACGACGTCAAGCAGGGCATCATGGCCTACAAGATCGCGGCCCACGCGGCCGATGTCGCCAAGGGCCATCCGGGAGCGCGTGCGCGCGACGACGCGCTGTCGCAGGCGCGTTTCGACTTCCGCTGGCAGGACCAGTTCAACCTGGGGCTGGACCCGGACACGGCCCAGGCCTACCACGACGAAACCCTGCCCAAGGACGCGGCCAAGGTGGCGCATTTCTGCTCCATGTGCGGCCCCAAGTTCTGCTCGATGAAGATCACCCAGGAAGTGCGTGAATTCGCCGCGCAAAAGGGCCTGGCCGAGGACGCGGCCCTGGCCCAGGGCATGCAGGCCAAGGCCCAGGAGTTCCAGCAGGCCGGCGGGCAGCTCTACTTGCCGATCATTCCCGTGTAAGGGCGCAGCCCTTGAAACTGGCGTGCCCCTGCAAGGGGGCAGCGAGGAAGGGTCGCACCTGGGCGGCCCCCCCGAACCGAGGCTGCCGTCCCTGGCCGGGCGCCCCCTCCACCGAAGGATGAGAGTGGGGAGCGGGGGCCGGCCATCCGGCGTCAGCCGCTCAGGGGGTGTTTCAAGTCGGCAGCGCGAAGCGCGTCGCGATGCCCGACAGCGCTCCGGCCTGGGCCTGCAGGCTCTGGGCTGCGGCGGCCGACTCCTGCACCAGCGCGGCATTGTGCTGCGCATGGTCGCTGAGCGCGTGCACGGCCTGGTGCAAGGCCTGGATCTCGTGCTGCTGGCCGTGGGCCTGGGCGGTGATGGCC
>JAMNYN010000441.1 GCA_023622805.1 Pseudomonadota bacterium
GGCTGTGGCTGCTGGCCGCACCCTGGCTGTGGGGCTGGCTGCGCCGGCACTTGAACACCGTGCGCGCCGACTGGGGCAGCCGGGCCGCAGGACTGATGCTGTTTGGCGTGGCCGGCTGGGCGCTGTGGATGGACCTGGTCTACAAGCCTTCGCTATGGTGTCGCTGAGACGCCAGTTGTGCTAAAAGTAACGCAAACGTTTCAACCGTTCAAGAACTGGCGATAATTGTCGAAACAACCGGACAGTGGTGCAACTTTTGCACTGTCTTGCTTTCAAGTGTGAACACATCTGTCCTGATTGATCCCCGTTCGTTGCGCGTAGGTATGTACATCCAGCTGGAAGTCGGCTGGATGCGCCATCCTTTTCCCGTCAACAGCTTTCGAATCGTTTCAGACGTTCAGCTCAACACCGTCAAGGCCCTGGGTCTGGAAGCCGTGCGCTACTTCCCCGACAGAAGCGATCCCGAACTCGGCGCAGAGACGCCGGACGAGGTTGCGGGTGAAGCGGATGGCGAAGTCGTCGGCGCAGCCCCACCCACACCCGCAGCCTCTCCTGCGCCGCTGCAGATCGCAGCGCTGGAGCCGCATGCCGCCGCAGCCATGTCCCCGCAGATGTGGGCGCGCTGCAATGAGCGCTTTCGCGCCGCTGCACGCGAGTACACGCATTTGCAGGCCCGTGCGGCCGCCCAGCCCCAGCAGGCCCTGGAGCAAAGCCATGGCCTGGTCGACAGCTATATCGAGGAAGTACTGCCCGCGGGCGATCTGGTGATTCGGCTGCTGTCGGAAAGCTCGGGCAACCGCCAGGCCGAACACCCGGTGAACGTGACGGTGCTGAGCCTGCTGCTGGGCAAGGTCCTGGGCCTGAATGCTGGCGGCCTGTACGAGCTGGGCATGGCGGCCTTGTTGCACGACATCGGCAAGGATGGCAAACCCGGCGGGCGTGTGCCGCGTGAAGAATACGAGCGCCATGTCGGCGATTCGGTGGCCCTGGCCATGGGCATGGGCGTGTCCAGCGATGTGCTCACGGCCATGGCTCAGCACCATGAGTTCGCCGACGGCACTGGCTTTCCCCTGCATTTGATCGAGGAAGACCTGAGCACGGCGGGCAAGGTGTTGTGTCTGGTCAACAGCTATGACCGTCTGTGCAACCCGGAATTCGCGCAGGAAGGGCAGACGCCGCACGAAGCCCTGGCCATGCTGTACGCCCAGTTCCGCGATCGCTTCGATCCGGCCATCTTGCGGGCCTTCATCCGCATGATGGGCGTGTATCCGCCGGGTTCGGTGGTGCAGCTCGCGGACGGGCGCTTCGCCATGGTGGTGTCGGTCAATTCGTCCCGCCCGCTCAAGCCCCAGGTGCTGGTCTGCGACCTGCAGGTGCCCCTGGCGCAGGCGCGGCCGCTGGATCTGGAAATGAGCCCGGACATCGGTATTCGGCGCAGTCTGCGACCGGACCAGTTGCCGCGCGAAGCGCTGAGCTATCTGTCGCCCAGGCAGCGTATCTGCTACTTCTTTGAACGTGCCGTGGAGCCTGGCGCCCCGGGGAGCGCTGCGTGATGACCCCATCGCTCGAAACCCTGTGGCACCAGGCGCTGGACGAGTTGCTCGAGGCCGTCTGGCTGATCGACGAAGAGACGCTGTGCATTCACTTCGCCAATCGTGCTGCCGAGAAGCTCACGGCCTATGAACGCCAGGCCATGCAGGGCATGCCGGTGCAGGCCCTGGCCGCCACGCCCAAGGACTTGTGTCTCTGGGACGACGAGGGCCAGTGGCGCGCCGGCTCGCAAACCCTGACCCAGGTGCTGTGCCGCGATGGCTCCTTGCGACCGGTGGAGCAGCGCGTGCAGCGCATCGCCTCCCCCGACGGCAGCCAGGCGGGATGGATACAGATGACCATGCTCGATCGCAGCGAGCAGGCGCACAACGAGCAGGAGCTCGAAGCCCTGCTGTCCGATCTGCGGGCCACGCTCGACTCGGCCGCCGACGGCATGCTGGTGTGCAACCAGGATGGCGGCATCCGCGCGTTCAATCACCGCCTCGCCGCGATCTGGGGGCTGCCGCCCGACATGCTGGTCCAGCGCAACGACGCGGCGGTGCTCACGCACATGGCTGACAAGGTGGGCGATCATGCGGCCTATGTGCAGCGGCTCGAGGAGCTGCAGCGTCAGCCTTTGCTCGAAGCCACCGATGTACTGACCTTGCACGGCGGCCAGATCATAGAGCGGCGCTCCGTGCCCCAGCTCAAGCGCGGTGCGCCCATAGGGCGTATCCATTCGTTCCGCGACATCACCCGCGAGGTGGAAGTGCAGGCCGGCCTGGAGCTGGCGGCGCGGGTGTTCGAGTTCAGCCTGGATGCGATTTTCATTGCCGATGCCGAGCACCGGCTGGTGCGCGCCAACCCGGCCTGCCTGCGCCTGATGGCGGCGCAGGACTGCAAGGGCCGTGAGGTGCAAGGCCTGTTTGGCGGCAGCGCGCCAGCCAACTGGTATGCGTCGGCGGCCCATGAATGGCGCCGCGGCGGTTTCTGGCAAGGCAATCTTTGGCTGGAGCAGGGCGGGCAGCAGCGCTGCGCCGTGCGCCTGTCCTGGGTTGCGCTGCGCGATGCGCAGGGTTCCGTGTTCCAGACCATAGGCTTCATGCGGGACATGACGCAGCAGCAGCAGGCCCAGCAGCGCATCGAGGAGCTGGCCTATAGCGATGCGCTCACCGGTCTGCCCAACCGGTTGAGCCTGTCCACCCATGTCGCCCAGGCCATAGAACAGGCGCAGAGCACGGGTGGCGTGTTCGCCATTCTGTACATCGACCTGGATCACTTCAAGATCATCAACGACTCGCTGGGTCACCAGTTTGGCGACCGCGTGCTCAAGCTGGTAGCCGAGCGCCTGCAGGCCTGCTTGCGGTCGGTGGACTTGCTCAGCCGCCTGGGCGGAGACGAGTTCGTACTGTATCTGCACGGCTGCGACGAGGCGCTGGCGGCGAGTGTCGCCCAGCGCATCCTGCGTGAAATGCTGCACCCTTTCCTGCTCGACGGCCTGGGCTTCTCCGTGCAGTGCAGCATTGGCGTGGCCCAGTACCCCAGCCATGGCGACACGCTGGACGAACTCATCAAGCAGGCCGACACGGCCATGTACCGCGTCAAGGAACGCGGGCGCGGACATTACAGCTTCTACCAGCCGCAGATGAACTCCGGCCTGCTGTCGCGCATGAAGCTGGAACACGCCATGCGCCAGGCCCTGGAGCATGGCCGCATGGCGGTCTATTTCCAGCCCCAGGTGCATATCGGCAGCAACAAGATCATGGGGGCCGAAGCGCTGCTGCGCTGGACGGACCCGGAGTTCGGCGTGGTGTCGCCGGCGGTCTTCATTCCCATGGCCGAAGAGTCGGGCTACATCGTCACGCTCGGCGCCTGGGTGCTGGAGGAGTCGATCCGTGAAGCCGTGCACTGGAGCACGCAAGGCCTGCCGCTGCAGGTCTCGGTCAACGTGTCGGCGCTGGAGTTTCGCCAGACCGATTTTGTCGAGCGCCTCAAGAGCCTGCTGGTCAAGCATGGCCTGCCGGCTCATCTGCTGGAGCTGGAGCTCACGGAGAGCATCCTGCTGCAGGACGCGCAGGAGATGGCCGCCCGGGTGCGCGCCATTGCCGACCTGGGCGTGGGCCTGGTGATCGACGATTTCGGCACCGGCTACTCCAGCCTGGGTTACCTGAAGAAGCTGCCGATCGCCAAGATCAAGATCGACCAGTCCTTTGTGCGCGGCTTGCCGCACGACGCGGGCGACCGCGCCATCGTCACCGCCATCATCAGCCTGGGCCAGGCGCTGGGCATGGAAGTCGTCGCCGAAGGCGTGGAAACCTGCGCGCAGCGCGACTGCCTGCGCGACATGCACTGCCATTTCTTCCAGGGCTTTCTGTGCGCTCCCGGTCTGCCGGCCGAAGCGTTCAGTGAACGCATGCGCAGCCAGGGCGTGGCCCACGACGACGACTGGGGCGCGGGCCCGGATGCCGCGAGCAACTGGATTGCCAGCCAGACCGAGGGGCGCGGGCGGCAGTAGGCCGGTTGCCGCCAACGGCGTGTCTGGCGATTTTTTTTCATCCGAAATGCATTACCTGAACCATGCCGCCTGCGGGCTTTTACCCGACGCTGCCCTCCACGCCATGCACGAATACGCGCAGCGCGAGCAGGCCCTCGGGGCCTACGGCGCGGCAAGGCAGGTGCAAGCCGAGATAGCGCAGCTGTATAAAGGCATTGCGGCAGCGATCCATGCCCGGCCCGAGGACATCGCCCTGACCCAGGGCAATAGCGACGGCTGGAGCCTGGTGGTGAGCGCCATGGACTGGAGCGGCGGCGGGCGCATTCTGGCCCCGCGCAGCGAGTGGGGCGGCAACCTGGGCATCCTGATGCAGTTGTCGGCCCAGTACGGCGTGCAGGTCGAGGAAATCCCCAGCGACGCCGACGGCGCCGTGGATCTGGAGGCACTGGAAACGCTGCTGCGCACGTCCGCCAGCCTGGTGGTGCTCACCTGGATGCCCGCGAACAGTCCGCTGGTTCAGCCTGTAGAGGCTGTGGGCGCGCTGTGTGCCCAGGCGGGCGTACCCTTGCTGGTGGATGCCGCCCAGGCGGTGGGCCAGTGGCCCGTGGACGTGCGGCAATTGCAATGCGCGGCCTTGACGGCGCCCGGGCGCAAGTGGCTGCGCGGGCCGCGTGGCACGGGCTTTGTCTACGTCCACCCGGATTTTCTGCCGCGCCTGCGGCCCTTGACCGCCGACCACTTCTCGCGCCCCTGGCAAACCGGCAATACCTGGGCCTACCGCGCCGACGCCCGGCGCCTGGAGCAGTCCGAGGCTTCCGTGGCCTTGCGGCTGGGCCTGGGCGCCGCGCTCGCTGCCTGGAACACCCTGGGCATGGAACACATACACGGCGAAATCCAAAAGCGTGCCGACTGGCTGCGCGCCGGCCTGGACCGCCTGCCCGGCATCCGCGCCCATCGCAGCGGCCGGCATGCGTCCTCGGGCATCGTGACGCTGGAATGCAGCAGCCACGACGCCGCCGCCTTGCACCGTGGCCTGCAGGAGCGCGGAGTGGAGGCCGCGTTGAGCCCCGTCGCGTTCACGCCCTGGGACATGCAGGCCAGGGGGCTGAGCGCCGTGCTGCGCCTGTCTGCGGGGCATGACACGGCGTGGGACAGTCTGCAGTATTGCCTGGATGCGCTGGCCGAGGTTCTGGAGAGTCGGTAGTCAGGGGGCGCTGGTTTGGGAGGGATGTGGGGCCGTAAACTGCAGTTCCACCTGAGGCCGGATCCGGCCAGAAGCTGACGTCGCCCTGGTCAAAAGTGGGCTCCATTTATTTATGAAATACTGCGTTATCAAGTCTCACCACAGTGAGTTTCCGAACCCTATTCGATTGAAAACCGGCGACAGGTTTTCGGTCGGCGAGATGTATGAAGGGCCTGAACCCTGGGCCAACTGGTATTTGTGTAGCGCGTTCGGGCAAGAGCCTGGATGGGTGCCAATGCAAGTTATCTCGCTCCAAGACGATGGGATGGGCACGGCGACGATGGATTACACCGCCCTGGAGATGGATGTGGCCCTGGGGGAAACCGTTATCGGCGGGAGAAGGCTGAACGGATGGGTATGGTGTTCTTCCGTCGCCGCGGACAGGGAAGGCTGGGTGCCCGAGGAGAACCTGCAGGTCATGAATGGATGACACAGTGCTGGAGAATCCTCTTGCCGTCGGGCATCCGCCGTGGGGCCGCTGCGGTCGTTCAGCTGCCCAACCCGAGCGACAGCACCCAGGCTGAAGCCGTCAGGCGGTTGAATTGCCCATTGACGGCTCCTGCCCGGAATGCTTCATTCATGGCCCGGCAGTCGTGTTCAGCCGCAGCCCCGTATCCGCCCGCCTGTCCTGCTGTAGCTCGGTGTAGAACCGGGCCTTGTCCGCATACATCGCCTGGTCCGCGCGATGCACCACGGCCTCCAGGGATTCGCCTGCTTGGCCGCAGGCATGGCCAATGGACACATGGATGGTCTGGCCGGGATAGAACTGGTTGTTCAGCTCCAGCAGGGACAGAATGCGCTCCTGCAAGGCCTGGGCGGCTCGCTCGTCGGTGCCGGGCAGCAGCGCCATGAACTCGTCGCCACCGATGCGGGCCGCGCAGGCCGGCGCATCCACGGCCTTGGCCAGCACTTCGCCCAGGCGGCGCAGCATGGCATCGCCGGCAGCATGGCCGTGCTCGTCGTTGACGGCCTTGAGGCCGTTCATGTCGATGGCGAGCACCGACAGCGGCCAGGGGCCCTTGCGCGACAGGCGGTTGAGTTCTTCCGTGTAGAAGGCTCGGTTGCGCAACTGGGTCAGCACATCGTGCTTGCCCAGGTACTCCAGATACGCCTCGGCTTTCTTGCGGGCGGTGATGTCCACCAGGGACAGCAGCACCAGCTCCCAGTTCTGCGCGTGGCTGCCCATGATGGACAGCTCCAGGTGGATGTGCAGCACATCGCCCGTGAGCGCGTAGTTCACCACTTCGCGCTGCTGCACCAGCTTGCCTTCCCACAGGTCCTGCAGTTGTTCGGCGAAGGATTCGTACATTTCCCCGCGGAAGACCCGGGACAGGTTCTGCAGCAGCTCGGGCTTGCTGCGGGCGCCAAACATTTCCAGCGTCTGCTGGTTGACGTCGATCACGCGGATTTCCTGCATGCAGCGCGTGACGAATTCGGGGTGTACCTTGAGGAAGGTGCGGAAGTCGCGTATGCCGCGTGCGCGCACTTCATCCAGCAGCCGCTTGACCTCGCTGAAGTCTTCCACCCACAGCGACACCGGGGAGTATTCGAACAGGTCGCGCGTATATTGTTCGCTGTGCCGCAACTGCTGCGTGCCGTGCACTTCGGCCGTGACGTCCTCGAGCGAGACCAGTACCCGCGCCCAGCTGTCCTCGTAGCCCGGCAGTACGCGGGCGCGGATATGGACATCCATGCGGCGGCCGTCGAGGTCGTAGTTCACCGAGCGAGTCTCGAAGTTCAGCCGGCCTTCCCACAGTGCCTGCAACTCGGGCAGGATGCTGGTCAGCATGTCGCCACGGAAAACCTCGTGCAGCCGGCTTTGC
>JAMNYN010000024.1 GCA_023622805.1 Pseudomonadota bacterium
GCCGGGCCGATCGTCGCATTCGCCGGTGATGCTCATCAGGCCGGCCATGCCCTGGAAGACAAAGTCGTAACCGGGCCGGTGGCTATAGGGACCGGTCTGGCCGAAACCGGTGACGGAGCAGTAGATCAGCCCTGGATGGGCTTCCTTGAGGTCGTCATAGGCCAGCCCGTAACGCGCCAGCGTGCCGACCTTGTAGTTCTCCACCAGCACATCGCAGGAGGCCACCAGGCGCCGGATGAGGTCCTGGCCGTCGCGGCTGGCCAGATCCACCGTGATCGACTTCTTGCCGCGGTTGGTCGACGCGTAATAGGCCGAATCCTGGCGCTCCGGATGGTCGCCCGAAGGCAGCCACGGCGGTCCCCAGCCGCGGGTTTCGTCGCCCACGCCGGGCCGCTCGACCTTGATCACTTCGGCGCCAAGGTCGGCGAGATTCTGCGTGCACCAAGGGCCGGCGAGTACGCGGGAGAGGTCGAGCACGCGAACATGCGACAGCGGTTTATTGGCTTGCATCTGCATTCAGTCCCCCTTGATTTGCGCGGCAGCGATCACCTTGCCGTAGCGCGCGCTCTCTTCGCGCATATAGGCGGCGAAGGCCGCGTGGTAGTGGCCCACCGGTTCAGCGCCGTTGCCCAGCAACTGCTTTTGCACTTCGGGTTGCGCCAACACTTTTTCGATCTCACTGCCCAGCTTCGCGACGATGGCGGACGGCGTGCCCGCAGGCGCCACCAGGCCGACCCAGGCAGACATCTCCATGCCCGGGTAGCCCAGCTCCCCCACGCTGGGCACATCCGGCAAGGCGGCCGAGCGCTTGCTGCTCATGACCGCCAGGGCGCGCAGCTGGCCGCCGTTGATCTGCGGCACACCCGTGAACGCGGGTTCGAATGTCATGGACACCTCGCCAGCCACCACCGCGGCCTTGGCGGGTGCGCTGCCTTTGTAGGGCACGTGCAGCACTTCCATCCTGGTGCGTGTCCTGAGCATTTCACCGGCCAGATGGGCGCTCGATCCATTGCCATAGGAGGCATAGCTGAGGTTTCCGGCCTTGGTGGCGCCCAACTTCACCAGTTCATCGAGGGTTTTCGCCGCGACGGCGGGATGGACCACGATCACGCTCGGTGCCGCAGCCACCAGCACGATGGGCACGAAGCTCTTGATCGGGTCATAGCGCAGATGGGGATACAGCCACGGGTTGATGGTGAGCGTGGTGTTGGTCGCGGCCAGCAGCGTGTAGCCATCGGGCTTGGCGGCGGCAACCGCCTCGGCACCGATGATGGTGGCGGCTCCCGGCTTGTTCTCCACCACGACCGCCTGCCCCAGGCGCTCGCCCAGTTTCTGGCCGACGACACGGGCCACCACATCGGTCATGCCTCCGGCGGCGTACGGGACGATGATGCGGATGGGCTTGTTCGGGTAGTCCTGTGCATGGGCCGCGGTGGCGGCCAGCACTGAAACCGCGAGGGCGGCGCAGACGGCAATCCTGGTTTTCACGATTTGTCTCCTTGAAGAGCTGCTGCGCGCCTCTTCTGGGGGACTTATCGGCGCGCTGGTGGAAATTCTCGGCCGACCTATTTTTCTGGTCCAATACATTTTTCCGCCACATTCATCCATCGATTGAATCAATCGAGCACGCATGGACCTGAGACAGCTTCGCTATTTCATCGCGGTCGCCGAGGAGCTTCACTTCGGCCGTGCGGCCCAGCGCCTGGCGATCACGCAACCGCCGCTGAGCTTCAACATCGCCAAGCTGGAGGAGTCGCTGGGTTTCGAGCTGCTGCGACGCAGCACGCGCGAAGTCGCGCTCACACCGGCCGGCCAGGTGATGTACCAGGAAGCGATCAAGATCCTCGCACTGGCGCGCAAGGCCCAGACTTTGGCCGGACGCATCGCGCGTGGTGAGTCGGGCACGATCCATGTGGGCTTCGTCGGCTCGGCACTGCTGACGCAGTTGACAGAAGTGACGCGCAGCTTCGGCGCGACCCGCCCCGACGTGCAACTGGTCATTCACGAGCTCAACAGCTTCGAGCAGGTGGACGCGCTGCAACTGCGGCAGATCGACCTGGGCGTCATCCACCCGCGCACCCTGCCTGGGGGCATCGGCACGCGCGTGCTCTACCGACAAGGTTTCGTCTGTGCGCTGCCCAGTGACCACCCTCTGGCAGCCCGCACCGAAATCGGTCTGCATGAGCTGCAGAACGAGGACTTCGTGCTGTTCCCGCGCTCTTTCTCGCCGGAGTACCACGACCAGATCGTCGCCATGTGCATGCGCGCCGGCTTCACGCCCCATATCCGCCATGAAGTGCGGCACATGCTCTCGATTGCCACCCTGGTCGGGCGCAAGTTCGGTGTCTCGCTGGTGCCCGCTTCATTGCAGACCATCGCACTGCCCAACCTGAGCTTCCGACCGCTGGCCCACCCGGAACAGCCCGCCGAATTGCGCGCCATCTGGCGCGAGGGCGATCCGTCGGCGTTGGTGCATGCGCTGCTGG
The DNA here is from genome assembly GCA_023622805.1 of Pseudomonadota bacterium. Taxonomy (GTDB): domain Bacteria; phylum Pseudomonadota; class Gammaproteobacteria; order Burkholderiales; family Burkholderiaceae_C; genus Comamonas; species Comamonas bellezanensis. Next base: position 2,487 of record JAMNYN010000024.1, read on the forward strand.
CAGAGCTCTGTGCGGTGACTGCTGCGACCTGAAGCGCCCGCTCGGCGCGGCGACCGCGGTAAGCCCATGTCCCATGTATGGCGCTGACTGCCAGACGCAAGCCGGGCGCGTCATCGACAATAATGTATTCCCCCGCCCCGAGCAGCCTGGACTGCCACGCAGGAAAAGCATTTTTTCGCCGCGGCCCAGGTTTTCCCAGAGCCCTTTTGCGACTTGGCGCAGATTCAAAAAAACTACGCCAAAACCTACGCCCAAGCACAAAGCCAGCCCAAGAGTCCTCGGAATTTTTGGGATGCACGTCATCCCGGCGGCAAAACCTAAGTTATTGATTCAAAAGTGATAAACGAGAAAACCGAAGTAAATCAGGGACTTGGCAACACACCGGTTTCCAACCACACTCCCATGATGCAGCAGTACCTGGGCCTCAAGGCCGGGTACCCGGACACCCTGGTCTTCTACCGCATGGGAGACTTCTACGAGCTTTTCTACGGCGACGCCGAAAAAGCCACGCGACTGCTGGACATCACCCTGACGCAGCGCGGCCAGTCGGGTGGTCAGCCCATCCCCATGTGCGGCGTGCCTTTCCACGCGCTGGAAAACTACCTCGCGCGGCTGATCAAGATGGGCGAGTCGGTGGCGATCTGCGAGCAGGTCGGCGAAGTCGGCGCGAGCAAGGGTCCCGTGGAGCGCAAGGTGGTGCGCGTGGTCACGCCCGGCACGCTGACCGACGCGGCCCTGCTGTCCGACAAGAGCGAAGCCATGCTGCTGGCCGTGCACGCCGGCGCGCGCAACCGCTGCGGCCTGGCCTGGCTCAGCGTCACCCAGGGCCGGGTGCACCTGGCCGAATGCACGCCCGAGGAACTCGGCGACTGGCTGGTGCGCGTCGCGCCCAGCGAATTGATCTACAGCGCCGGCGTGACCGAGCGCTTTGAAAAGCAACTGCAAGGCCTGCGCCAGAGCGGCAATCTGGCCTGCCCCCTGAGCCCACGGCCCGACTGGCAGTTCGACGCGGCGCTGGGCGAGCGCAAGCTGCTCGAGCAACTGGGCGCGGCCAGCCTGCTGGCCTGGAACGCGGAAGGACTGGGCCTGGCCCATGCGGCCGCCGCCGCGCTGCTGGCCTATGCCGAACATACCCAGGGCCGCACGCTGACCCATTTGCACAGCGTGCAAGTGCAGCGCGACGACGAACTCATCGCCCTGCCACCAGCCACGCGGCGCAACCTGGAGCTGCTCAAGACGCTGCGCGGCGAAGACAGCCCGACGCTGTTCTCGCTGCTGGACACCTGCCAGACCGGCATGGGCAGCCGCCTGCTCAAGAGCTGGATGCTCGAGCCCAAACGCGACCGCAGCGCCGCGCGCGAGCGCCTGGCCGCGACCGAAGTGCTGCGCGGCCACCAGACCGCGGGCGCGGCGCCGTGGCAGATGCTGCGCGCCGAACTCAAGGGCGTGAGCGACGTCGAGCGCATCACCGCGCGAATTGCGCTGCGCCAGGTGCGCCCGCGCGAACTGGTGGCCCTGGCCAAGACGCTGGAAAAAGCCCAGCTGCTGGCCGCCACCGGCGCTTCGCCGTCCAGCTATCTGAACCAGGTCTTCGCCGACACCTTGCCGCCCGCGGGCTGCCAGGCGCTGCTGCAAGCCGCCCTGCTCGAAGAGCCGGCCGCGCTGGTGCGCGACGGCGGCGTGATCGCCACCGGCTTCGACGCCGAACTCGACGAGCTGCGCGCCATCCAGACCAATTGCGACAGTTTCCTGCTCGACCTCGAAACCCGCGAGAAGGCGCGCACCGGCATTCCCAATCTGCGCGTGCAGTTCAACAAGGTGCATGGCTTTTACATCGAAGTCACGTCCAGCTATACCGGCCGCGTACCCGACGACTACCGCCGCCGGCAGACGCTCAAGAACGCCGAGCGCTACATCACGCCCGAACTGAAGAACTTCGAGGACAAGGCGCTGTCGGCCAACGAGCGCGCGCTGGCCCGCGAAAAATGGCTGTACGAGCAAATTCTCGACCAGCTCCAGCCCCATGTGCCCGACCTGACCCGGGTCGCCGGCGCGCTGGCCACGCTGGACCTGCTGTGCACGCTGGCCGAGCGCTCGCTCACGCTGAACTGGTGCGCGCCCGAGTTCGTCAGCCAGCCCTGCATAGAGATCGAGGCCGGCCGCCACCCGGTGGTCGAGGCCCGGCTCGCGGAGACGTCCAGCGGCGCCTTCATCGCCAATCACACGCGCATGAACGCCAACGCGCGCATGCAAATCATCACCGGCCCCAACATGGGCGGTAAGTCGACCTATATGCGCCAGGTGGCCTTGATCGTGCTGCTGGCCAGCATGGGCAGCCATGTGCCGGCCACGGCCTGCCGCCTCGGCCCCATAGACGCCATCCACACCCGCATAGGCGCGGCCGACGACCTGGCCAATGCCCAGTCGACCTTCATGCTGGAGATGACCGAAGCCGCGCAAATCCTGCATTCCGCCACGCCCCACAGCCTGGTGCTGATGGACGAAATCGGCCGCGGCACCAGCACGTTCGACGGCCTGGCCCTGGCCAGCGGCATCGCCACCCATTTGCACGACAAGACCCGCGCCTTCACGCTGTTCGCCACCCACTACTTCGAACTCACCGACCTGCCCGCCAAGGCGCGCCAAGCCGTGAACGTGCATGTGGGCGCGACCGAGTCGGGCAGCGACATCGTCTTCATGCACGAAATCCAGCCCGGCCCCGCGAGCCGCAGCTACGGTATCCAGGTGGCCAAGCTGGCCGGCATGCCCACGGCCGTGCTCTACCATGCGCGCCATACGCTGGCCGCGCTGGAAGAGCGCGCCGGCGAGGACCGGCGCCAGGTGGACCTGTTCGCCGCGCCCGAAGCGCCCGAGCCGCGCGCCGAAGTCAGTCAGCTGCAGCAGCGTCTGCTGGAATTGCAACCAGACACAATGAGCCCACGCGAAGCTCTCGACATCCTGTACGCTCTGCAAAGACTCGCTCAAACCCCATCATGACCTACTGCGTAGCCATCAAACTTGACGCCGGACTGGTGTTCCTGGCCGACTCGCGCACCAACGCCGGGCTGGACCAGATCAGCTCCTTTCGCAAGATGATGGTCTACGAGTCACCCGGCGACCGCTTCATGGTGCTGCTGTCGGCCGGCAACCTGTCGATCACGCAGTCGGTGCGCGAAATCCTGCAGCAGCAGCAACTGCGTAACGAAACCACGGGCGAGATGCTGACCATCTGGAATGCGCGCAGCATGTTCGACGCCGCCCGCGTGCTGGGCGCGGCGGTGCGCAACATCTATGAGCGCGACGGCGTGGCGCTCAAGCGCGCCGGCCTGGACTTCAATGTCTCGCTGGTGCTGGGCGGGCAGATCCACGGCGAGGAAATGCGCCTGTTCCAGGTCTACTCCGCCGGCAACTTCATCGAATCCACCCACGAAACGCCTTTTTTCCAGGTCGGCGAATCCAAGTACGGCAAGCCCGTGCTGGACCGCGTGATCACGCCGCAAACGCCGCTGGACGAGGCCGCCAAGTGCGCGCTGGTGTCCATGGACAGCACGCTCAAGTCCAATCTGTCGGTAGGTCTGCCGCTGGACCTGATCGTCTACGAGGCCGACAAACTCTCCAGCGACAAGATCGTCTGCATCGACGAATCCAACCCCTACTACCGCCTGCTGCACGACAGCTGGGGCGAGCGCCTGCGCAACGTCTTCGACAGCATCGAAGACCCGGCCTGGGACGGCGGCGCGACCAATGCGCCCATCCGTGTCAGCAGCCGGCGCTGCCACCCGCTGCTCAAGATCACGCCTGCCATCGTCGCTGCCCAGCCCACGCCCGCAGCACCTGCGGCGGGTCCGCGCCTGGGCGTCTTCTCCGCGACCGCGGCCCTGCACCCGCCCGCCCATCTGGAGATCACTCCGGTCCACCCGGACCACCTGATGGCCGACAATGCCCCCCCCGCGGCGCCGCCCGCCACGCCCCCCGATGCCGATGGGGGCGACGGCCTGCCGTCGGCCTGATCGAAGCGGCCCCGGCGGGGCCCTTTCCTTGAATCCGTTTGCCTGATCGAGTGCCCATGCTGCCCATCGTTTTCTCCCACGCCAACAGCTTTCCCATCGCCACCTACCGCCTGCTGTTCGAATTGCTGCGCGAGCGAGGCTGCGAGCCCCGAGGCGTGGATCGCTTTGGCCATGACGAGCGTTACCCCGTCAGCGACAACTGGCCGCACCTGATGCAGCAGCTCGCCGACTTTGCCCGCGCCGAAGTCGACCGGCTGGGCGAGCCGGTGTTTTTCGTCGGCCACTCGCTGGGCGGGTTCCTGAGCGTGATGGCCGCCGCCCTGCACCCCGAGCTGGCGCGGGGCGTGCTGCTGATCGACTCGCCGCTGATCAGCGGCTGGCGCGCCACCACCCTGGGCATGGCCAAGCGCGCCCAGCTGGTGGGCTCGGTCTCGCCTGGAAAAATCAGCCAGCGCCGACGCAACAGCTGGGCCAGCCACCAGGAAGCGCTGGACTACTTCCGCTCGAAGAAAGCCTTTGCCCAGTGGCACCCCGAAGTGCTGCAGGAC
>JAMNYN010000276.1 GCA_023622805.1 Pseudomonadota bacterium
AAATCAGGGTTTTAAAACCACAATCTAAAGAAAACAACCAGCGATGCTCGGCACTTTTTTCGTCAAACCCCATGAACGCCGAATTCCGGCAAGTCATGTCAAAGCAGCAGCATGGCGATGCCATTGCGCAGCAGGTTTGGAGAAAAATGCAGCCGACCAGGAAATGGCGACAAGGGCTGGCGTTTTGCTCAGCGGTGACTGGCAATGCATGGAGGTAAGGCGAGCCGTTTCAGCAGTCCCGTGTTGTGCTCGCGGTGGCCATCCGGTGATTGCGCAGCCAGCGCAGGTGGAACTAGCCCGGCGCTCGGTGCATGCAGCCAGGACAAGGTACGCACAGCCGGCAATCAGTGAGGTGCAGGGCAGAGATCAGCGCCGCTGAAGCGCACGCCCTGCGAAGTTTGCGCGCGGTCAGCCAAAGGGAGGAGTGGACCCAGCTTGCAATGCGCTGATGGCCCCAGCGCTTCAGAACTGCAGCAGCTCGTGCGCCAGCAATTCGCCGAGCTCCTGCTGGCGCGCTTGCGGCAGGCGCGGAGTGATCGCGCCAAAGCTGATCGATGCCCAGTGGCTGGTGGACACCTTGAGTGCGCAGCCCACGCCGGAAACGCCTTCGGTGATGGTGCCGCAGATGCTCGCGAAATTCTGCTGGCGTGTGGTGTGCACGGCCTGCATCATGCGCAGCCGATCAAAGCCGGCCTTTTCATATTCCAGCGCGTGGCGCTGCAGTATGGCCGCGATTTCCTCGTCATCGAGCGTGGCCATCAAGGCCAATCCGCCGGCGCCAATTCCCAGCAGCCGCTTTTCGCCCACGTCCGTGGTGAACACGCGTACCGGGAAGTGGCCTTCTTCGCGGTGCAGGCACAAACAGTAATCGCCCTGGCGGACCACAAAGAACACGGTATCGCCCGAGATCCGCGCCAGCTTCTTGAGCAGGCTGCGGTAGCGGTCGAGCAAAGGCATGTGGCGCATGCCGGCTGTTCCCAGCTGCACGGCCTCTATGCCCAGGCGGTAGGCCTTGCCGATTTCTTCGCGCTCGGCAAAACCTTCTTCCACCAGGCACGACAGCAGGCGGTGCACGGTGGAACGTTCCAGGCCGGATTGTTCAATGGTCTGCATCAGCGTGAGCCCCAGCTCCTGGTGCTTGCCCAGCAGGCGCAACAGCTGCAAAGCCCGGCGCAGGCTTTGCGCCCCCGAGGTAATACCTAGTTTATCCATATTGTGGGAGTAATCTTAAAAAAACGATCTATTTTGGGAATTGACATCCTAGACTGGATTTCTTCCTGCCAGCCATCGATACGGAGAAATCATGGAATTTTCAACGCTTGCCATCGAAAACCACGGCGCGGTGCGCCGCATCCTGCTGGCGCGTCCCGCCCAGCGCAACGCCCAGAGCCAGCAAATGCTCGACGAGCTGATGGCCGCTTTTGATGCGGCCGGGTGTGATGACAGCGTGAAAGTGGTGGTGCTGGCAGGCCAGGGCGCGCATTTTTCCGCCGGCCACGATTTGAAGCAGGCCGAAGCCGAGCGCGCCAACTTCACCGTCGAAGAGCGCTGGGCCTATGAGGAGACGCGCTACTTCGACTATTCGATGCGTATCTGGGACTTTCCCAAGCCGACCATTGCCCAGGTGCAAGGCGCCTGCGTGGCCGGCGGTTTCATGATTGCCAATATGTGCGATCTGGTGGTGGCGTCGGAGTCGGCCTTTTTCTCCGACCCCGTAGGCCATACCCTGGGCGCGGCCGCGACCGAAGTGCTGATCCACCCCTGGGTGATGGGCGCGCGCAAGGCCAAGGAAATGCTGTTCACCGGCGGCAAGATTTCGGCCCAGGAAGCGCATGCCATGGGCATGGTCAACCGCGTGGTCGGCGATGGCGAGCTGGACGAGGCCACGCTGGCCCTGGCCCAGCAGATCGCCAAGGCGCCGCCGTTCGGCCTGCGCCTGATCAAGCGCTCCATCAACCGCACGCTGGACGCGCAAGGTTTGCGCACGGCCCTGGCCGCGCACTTCGATACCCACCAGCTGTCGCATTTGAGCGAAGGCTTTCTCACGGCCCGCGACCGCGGCCTGTCCTCCGCCATCCAGAAGAACACTGCGCCCGCCGCCTGAGCCATGACCCAGCACCGACTCGACCCCTTGCTCAACCCGGCCTCGATTGCCGTGGTGGGCGCCAGCAACAATCCCGCCCGCATCGGCGGCATGCCTTTGGCCCATTTGACGAAGTTTGGCTACCAAGGCGCCATCTATCCCGTCAACCCCAAGTACCAGGAAGTCTTCGGCCTGCGCTGCTGGCCGGATCTGGAAGCGCTGCCGCAGGCGCCTGATCTGGTCGTGCTGGCCCTGGCGGCGGCGGACGTCACGCCCATGCTGCGCCGCTGCGCGGCCAAGGGCGTGCGCGCCGTCATCGTCTATGCCGCGGGCTTTGCCGAGGCCGGCGCCGAAGGTGCGGCCCTGCAGGCCCAGCTCGAGACGTTTGTGGCCACCACGGACATGGTTGTCGCCGGCCCGAACGCCATGGGCTTTGCCAACCTCAACACCCAGGCGCACACCAACTTCGCTTCGGTGTTCAATACCGCGCCCATGCAGAGCGGCCGCGGCAGCGTGAGCCTGTTGACGCAAAGCGGCAATGTCTGCGCCGCCGTATATGCCATCGCGCGCCGCCTGGGGGTGGACTTCAGCCACTTCATCAACACCGGCAACGAAGCCTGTGTCGACTTTGCCCAGTACCTCGAATACCTGGCCCAGGACGAGGCCACGGAAGTCGGTATCGGCTACATCGAAGAGCTGCGCGACGGCCCGCGTTTCGTGGCGGCGGCGGCCGAGTTCGTGCGCCGCGACAAGCTGCTCATCCTCTACAAGGCCGGCGAGACGGAAAAAGGCTCGGAGGCCGTGCGCTCGCACACTTCGGCGCTGGCCGGCGACCAGCAGATCTACCAGGCGGCCTTTCGCCAGCTCAACATCATCCAGAGCCACGATTTCGCGCAAATGGCCCAGCTGGCCCACCTGGCCGGCTACCGCCAGCGCAGCGCCGGCAAGCGCGTGGCCATCATCACCATTTCGGGCGCCCTTGGCGCCATCCTGGCCGACAAGTTCATTGGCGCGGGCCTGGACGTACCGACCTTGCCGCAGGACTTGCAAGACACTTTGCGCGCCGGCATTCCCGACTACGGCATGGTTTCGAATCCGGTGGACGTGACCGGCAATGTGGTCAACGACCCGGGCTTTGTGCGCACCGCCATGGAAGCGCTGGCGCAAAGCGATGCGATCGATGCCGTGGTGGTCTATGCCCCGGGCTACATGCTGGACCGCATGGCCGGCGATCTGTGCGCGGTCGCGGCGCAGTACGCGCGCCTGTTCGTGGCCATCGATACCGGCACGGCCAGCACGCGCGAGCAACTGCGCGCGGGCGGCGTGCCGGTGTTCGAAGACATAGGCGTGGCGATTTCGGCCCTGTCGCCTTTCCTGCTGTGGCAGGAGCGCCGCAAGCACAACCGCTGGCTGCAGGTGCGCGCACAAGCCCTGCCGGCGCGCCTGGCCTTGCCCGCGGTGCTCGACGAGTACCGCAGCAAGCAGTTGCTGCAATCGCATGGCGTGCCCTCGGTGGCCGAGCAGGTGGCGACGACGGCGGAGCAGGCCGTGCAGGCCGCTCAGGCCCTGGGCTACCCCGTGGTGCTGAAGATTCTCAGCGTGGACATCGTCCACAAGACGGAAGCCGGCGGCGTGCGCCTGCACCTGGCCAATGCCCAGGCCGTGCGCGCGGCGTTTGACGAAGTCATTGCATCGGCGCGCCGCTATGCGCCCGAGGCGCGCATTGAAGGCGTGCTGCTGCAGAAGATGGAAGCCGGCGTGGCCGAGCTGATCCTGGGCGCGACGCGCGATCCGGTGTTCGGCATGACGCTCACTGTGGGCCTGGGCGGCGTGCTGACCGAGCTCTACAAGGACGTCAGTCACCGCGTGCTGCCCGTCGACGAGCGCATGGCCCGCGAGATGCTGGAAGAGCTCAAGTCCTTCCCGCTGCTGAACGGTTTCCGCGGCCGGCCGGTGGGCGACGTGCAGGCCGCCTGCGCCGCGATTGCCGGGTTCTCGAACGCGGTATTGGCGCTGCAGGAGCAGGTCGACGAAGTGGAAATCAACCCCTTGCTGGTAAAGGCCCAAGGCCAGGGCGCGTGCATGCTGGACGCCCTGGTTCTGCCGGCATCTGTGTGAATCGCATAGCAAAAAAGCATCAACAGGAGACAAAATGATCAAGCAACTATTGACCGGCGTGGCCTTGGCGGCTGCTGTACTGTCCGCGGGCGCTCAGGCCTTTCCGACCCGGCCAGTGACCATCGTCGTGCCCTTCTCGCCTGGCGGCGCGGCCGACATCATGTCGCGGGTGCTGGCCGAGCGCCTGAACAAGCGCCTGGGCCAGCCGGTGATCGTGGAGAACAAGCCCGGCGGCGGCACCATGATTGCGTCGGAGTACGTGGCCAGGGCGGCGCCCGACGGCCATACGCTGCTGCTGGCGGCCTCGTCGCTGGGCATTGCGCCCAGTCTCTACGCCAAGGTCAACTACGACCCGGTCAAGGACTTCACGCCGGTCTCCCAGGTGGCCTCGGTGGTCCATGTGCTGGTGGTCCATCCCAGCCTGCCGGCAAAGAACGTGGGCGAACTGGTGAACTGGCTCAAGGCGAACCCGAGCAAGGCCAATTACGGCTCGGTGGGCGCGGGCACCTCCACCCACCTGGAAGCGGAATTGTTCAATAGCGTGGCCGGCGTGAAGATGCAGCACATCCCCTACAAAGGCAGCGCGCCGGCCCTGACCGACATGGTCGGCGGCCAACTGCAGGTGATGTTCGATGCCTATGCCTCGTCGGGCCCCTTCATCAAGGACGGCAAGGTGCGCCTGCTGGCCGTGACCACGGCGCAGCGCTCCAAGTCGCTGCCCGATACGCCCACGGTCGCCGAGTCCGGCCTGCCCGGCTACGAAGCCATGCCCTGGCTGGGCCTGGTCGCGCCCGCCAAGACGCCGGCTCCGGTGGTCAACAAGCTGTACGCGGAGCTGCACGAAGTGCTCAAGGAGCCCGAAGTGCAGACGCGCTTTCGCAGCCTGGGGCTGGACATCATAGGCAGCAAGCCCGAGGAGTTCGGCAGCTTCCTGCGCGGCGACATCGTGAAGTGGGCCAAGGTCATCAGGGACTCCGGCGCCAAAGCGGATTGAACTGGAACGCCCCCTGAGAGATTGCGTCGCTTCCCCCTGAGGGGGACGACACCGTCGCTGCGGGGCGGCCCTTGCTTGGTGTCCCCTTGCTGGGGAGCGCCGGTATCAGAGGCTACGGGTCGCGCTATGGATTGCGCTAGTTGAGAAAGACAAATATGCAAGTGGGTTACTCGGCGCAGGATGAGGTGTTTCGCCTCACCTTGCGCGAATGGTTCGAAGCGGAATATCCGCGTTTCAAGGCGGCCTGGCAGGCTGGGCGTGCGGGCGCGGCGCCCGATCCCAATGATCTGGCCTGGCGCCGGGCCTGGGAAGACCATGTCTGCCAGGCCGGCTGGGCCGGACTGGGCTGGCCGCAGCAGTACGGCGGCAAGGCCTGGCCGCTCACGCGCCAGGCGATCTTCCATGAGGAGCAGGCGCTGATAGGCGCGCCGCTGGGCGTGAACATCATCGGCCACGGCATCCTGGCGCCCACGCTGATCCACTTCGCCAGCGATGCGCAGAAGGCCCGCTACCTGCCGGGCATTCTGAGCAACCGCGAGATCTGGTGCCAGGGCTATTCCGAGCCCGGCGCGGGTTCTGACCTGGCGGCGCTGTCCACCCGCGCCGTGCGCGACGGCGACCACTATGTGCTCAACGGCCACAAGGTCTGGACTTCGTTTGCGCACATTGCCGACTACTGCTTCGTGCTGGCCCGCACCGATGCCACGGCCGCGCGCCACAAAGGCATCAGCTTTCTGCTGGTGGACATGAAGAGCCCCGGCGTGCGCGTCGACCCTATCCGCCAGATGACGGGCGAGTCCGACTTCAACGAAGTGTTCTTCGAGGACGTGCGCGTGCCCGTCGATGCCCTGGTGGGCGAGGAAAACGGCGGCTGGCGGCTGGCCATGGCGGCGGCGAGCTTCGAGCGCGGCACTTATTTCATTCCGCGCCAGGTGCGCTTCACGCAGGAACTCGTGGCGCTGACCCGGCTCGCGGCGAACACCGAGCAGGACGGTCGGCGTGCGCTCGATGACCCCCATCTGCGCCGCGACCTGGCCCGGCTGGCCGTGGACAGCCATGTGCTCAAGCTCAAGTCCTACCGCGCGCTGACGAATGCGCTGCGCGGCGGCCCGCCCGGCCCTGAAGGCTCGTCGACCAAGCTGCAGTGGAGCGAGTCGCACCAGAAGCTGCTGGCCACGGCCATGGAAGTGCTGGGCGAACGCGCCCTGGCCGGGCCCGAGCCCACAGGCACCGACCCCGAGGCGGCGAACTGGGTGCGTGACTATTTGTGGACACGCGCCGAAACCATTCTGGCGGGCACTTCCGAAGTGCAGCGCAACATCCTTGCCGAGCAAATGCTCGGCCTGCCCAAGAACTGAGCGCCCCATGGACTTTGCTTTGAACGACGAGCAGCAGATGCTGCAGGAATCGGCCCGCCGCTTCTTCTCCGAACGCCATCCGCTGTCGCGTGCCCGCACGGCCCTGCCCTGGAGCGACGCGGCCCAGCAGACGCTGTGGGCCGACATGGCCGCCATGGGCTGGATGGGCTTGCTGGTGCCCGAAAGCCACGACGGACTGGGCCTGGGTCTGTGCGAGGCCTTTCTGGTGGCCGAGGCCGCGGGCCAGCAATTGCTCAACCTGCCCTGGGCCAGCAGCGCCGTGCTGCTGCCGCTGTGGCTCAAGGCCACCGATGCGCCGCCCGCCGCCCTGCTGGACTGGGTGCAGGCCGCCGCCCTGGGCGAGCGGGCTTTTCATTGCAGCCCCACCGACCAGCAATGGCTGGACTATGCCCAGCAGGCCTCGGATGTGATCGCCGTGCAAGGCTGGCACGATGACAGCCTGCCGCTGCGCCT
>JAMNYN010000500.1 GCA_023622805.1 Pseudomonadota bacterium
CACTACCCGCGGCTCAAGCGCCAGCTCAATGTGCTGCAGGCCCAGCAGATTGGCCAGGCCGGCGTCGGGGCCGTGCGCGGCGCGTTGCGCGATGCGGCCACGCTGCTCGACGAAAACGGCGCCTTGCTGCTGGCGCCGCCTGCGCTGCAGCAGGCCTTGCGCGCGCGCGACTGGATGCAGCTGGGCGTGGGCCAGCGCAGCCTGTGGCAGCAGGCCCGGCTGCTGCCCATAGGCCATGCGCTGCTGGAAAAGCTGGTGCAGCCGCGCAAATCCATCTGCGCCCATGTGCTGTGCCTGGCCGGCGACACGCCCGCGGCCGATGTCGACGACGCGCTGGCCTTGCAGTGCAGCGCCGACTGGCTGGCGCAAAAGCCTTTCAGCCCCCTGCCGGTGCTGGGCGTGCCGGGCTGGTGGGCGGGCAATGAGGAGGTTTGCTTTTATGATGATCCTTTTGTGTTTCGCAGCGCCCGGCCTGATAAGCCAACACAACAGACAGGCCGTACGCTGCGCAGCTTGAATTTCGCGCCCACCGTCCCCAGATCTGGGCATACGGTGGGTGCCCACCTTTCCCCCTTTGTGGAGAACCATTCCCAATGAAACGAATTGCCCTTTTTCTGTTGACCAATATTGCCGTCGTGGCGGTGTTGGGCATCGTCGCCAGCCTGCTGGGCGTCAACCGCTTTCTCACGGCCAACGGCCTGAACCTCGGCGCCTTGCTGGGCTTTGCCTTCATCATGGGCTTTGGCGGCGCCATCATTTCGCTGCTGATCAGTAAGCCCATGGCCAAGTGGACTTCGGGCGTGCACGTGATCAACGAGCCGCGCAACGCCGATGAAGCCTGGATCGTCAACACCGTGCGCGGTTTTGCCGACAAGGCCGGCATCGGCATGCCCGAAGTCGGCATCTACGAAGGCGAGCCCAATGCGTTCGCCACCGGCGCGTTCAAGAACTCGGCCCTGGTGGCGGTGTCCACGGGCCTGCTGTCGGGCATGACGCGCGAAGAAGTCGAAGCCGTGATCGGCCATGAAGTGGCCCACATCGCCAACGGCGACATGGTGACCATGACGCTGATCCAGGGTGTGATGAACACTTTCGTGGTCTTCCTGTCGCGCGTGATCGGCTATGCGGTCGACAGCTTTCTGCGCAAGAACGATTCCGAAAGCTCGGGCCCGGGCATTGGCTACTACGTGACCACCATCGTGCTCGACATCCTGCTGGGCTTCGTGGCCGCGATGATCGTCGCCTGGTTCAGCCGCCAGCGTGAATTCCGCGCCGACGCGGGTGCCGCCCAGCTGATGGGCCGCAAGCAGCCGATGATCAACGCCCTGGCGCGTCTGGGCGGCATGCACCCGGGCGAGCTGCCCAAGAGCGTGGCCGCGATGGGCATCACCGGCAATATCGGCAAGCTGTTCTCTACCCATCCTCCGATGGAAGAGCGCATCGCCGCGCTGCAAAAGGGCTAAAGCACCCCCTGAGCGGCTGACGCCGGATGGCCGGCCCCCGCTTCCCTCTCTCAACCTGCGGTGGAGGGGGGCGCCCGGCCAGGGACGACACCATCGCTGCGGGGCGGCCCTTGCTCGGTGTCCCTGAGCTGGGACACGCCAGTTGCACAGGCAGTCGGCTTTGCGAGCCGCGCGCTTCATTTTTCCGGTGCGTAGTCCCGCCAACGAAAATGCCCCCGTCCGAAAGGCGGGGGCATTTTCGTTGACTGTCGCAGGGTTAGGCGTTGCGGCCAATCCAGAGCCGGAAAGGCAGCAGCAAGCCTACGCCCATGGCCAGCTTGACGCCCAGATCGCCAATGGCCCAGGTGACCCAGGGCAGGTCTTCACCCGCAAAACCTATGCTCCAGAACACGGTCGTGTCGAGCACGGCGGCCAGCAGCGTGGCGACCAGCGGCGCGCGCCACCAGCGGCCGCTGCGCAGGCGGTCGAAGACATGAATGTCCAGCAACTGCGAGCAGGCAAAGGCCAGGCCCGAGGCCAGCGCAATGCGCAGCGGCGCGAGCGCCATCGAAGCCGCGACGGCCACCGCAAAGCCCACATAGGCGATGCGCCGCGCATGGGCAGGGCCGTGGGCGCGGTTGGCCAGCTCGCTGACCAGAAAGGCAAACGGATAGGTGATCGCGCCCCAGGTCAGCCAGTCGTTGATGGCGTACTGCACCAGGATGTTGGAGGCGAGCACCACGACCGCCATGGCCAGCGCGGCCAGCAGCAGCTCCCTCTGGGTGGGGGGCGTGAAAGTGTTTCTGTACGTCATTTCAGTTATCCATGGCCCATGCAACTGGCGCGGCCCAGCAAGGGGGCAGCGAGGAAGGGCGGCACCTGGGCGGCCCCCCCGAACCGAGGCTGCCGTCCCTGGCCGGGCGCCCCCTCCACCGCAGGTTGAGAGGGGGAAGACGGGGCGCGCCTAGCGCGAGGCGGCTCAGGGGGTGTGCTTCACTTTCAGCGGCGGCTCGCAGGTACGGGCAGACCCAGGATCTGCCGCGCCAGGGCTTCGGCCACGCGGATGCCGTCGACGCCGGCCGACAGAATGCCGCCCGCATAGCTTGCGCCTTCGCCGGCCGGGTAGAGGCCGCGGGTGTTGAGGCTTTGGTAGCTGTCGTCACGGCCGATCTTGAGCGGCGACGAAGTGCGCGTTTCCACACCCGTGAGCAGCGCATCGGGCATATCGTAGCCGCGGATCTTCTTGCCGAACGCCGGCAGGGCTTCGCGCATGGCTTCGATGGCATAGGCCGGCAGCGCCTGGTGCAGATCGCCCAAGCTCACGCCGGGCTTGTACGAGGGCTCGACTTCGCCCAGCGCCGTAGACGGCTGTCCAGCGAGAAAGTCGCCGACCCGTTGGGCGGGCGCGTTGTAGTTGCTGCCGCCCAGCACATAGGCGCGGGACTCGAGCTCCCGTTGCAGGACGATGCCCGACAGCGGGTGGAATTCACCATCCGCGAGGTTTTCGACGCCATGGGTCTGGCCGTCGAAGGCTGCGGCAAAAGCCTGGGCCGTGCGCGGGAAGTCGGGCGGATCGATGGCCACCACCATGCCGGCATTGGCGTTGCGCTCGTTGCGCGAGTACTGGCTCATGCCATTGGTCACCACGCGGCCGGGCTCGCTGGTGGCGGCGACGACGGTGCCGCCGGGGCACATGCAAAAGCTGTAGACCGCACGGCCGTTGGCGGCATGGTGGACCAGCTTGTAGTCGGCCGCGCCCAGCAGCGGGTGGCCGGCGTGGCGGCCCCAGCGTGCGCGGTCGATCACGCTTTGCGGGTGCTCGATGCGAAAGCCGATGGAAAACGGCTTGGCTTCCATGCTCACGCCGCGCTCATAAAGCTTGGCGAAAGTGTCGCGTGCGCTGTGGCCCAGGGCGATGACCACCTGCGAGGCCGCGAGTTCCGATGTAACGCCCGTGGCCAGATCTTCGACCACCAGGCCGCGCAGGCGGCGCATGCCGTCGGCGTCGGCGGCGTCGACCAGAACGTCGTTCACGCGCTGGCTGAAACGCACTTCACCGCCCAGGGCCGTGATTTGCGCGCGGATGTTCTCCACCACCTTGACCAGCTTGAACGTGCCGATGTGGGGGTGGGCGGCGTAGAGGATTTCGGGCGGCGCGCCGGCGTCGACGAATTCCTGCATGACCTTGCGGCCCAGGTGGCGCGGGTCCTTGATCTGGCTGTAGAGCTTGCCGTCCGAGAAGGTGCCGGCGCCGCCTTCGCCGAACTGCACGTTCGACTCGGGCGTGAGCTCGCGCTTGCGCCACAGGCCCCAGGTGTCCTGGGTGCGTTCGCGCACATTCTTGCCGCGCTCGAGCACGATGGGCTTGAAGCCCATTTGCGCCAGCGCCAGGGCCGCGAAGATGCCGCAGGGGCCGAAGCCCACGACGACCGGGCGCTGGTCCAGATCGGCCGGGGCCTGGCCCACGGGCTTCCAGGCCATGTCGGGCGTGGGATTCACATGGGGGTGATTCTCGAAGTCTTCGAGTAGCGCCGCTTCCTGGCTGGGGTCGGCCAGCTCCAGGTCGACGATGTAGACCGCCTGCAGATCGGCCTTGCGCGCGTCGAAGCTGCGCTTGAAGACCTGCAGCCGGCCCAGGTCGGCTGGTGCTAGCTCCAGCAACTGGGCGGCAAGCGTGCGCAGCTGGGCCTCTGGATGGAATTCGGTGTGGTTTTCGGGATCGAAAGTGATCGCCGACAGGGGGAGTTTGAGTTCAGTGATGCGGATCATGGGACGGCTCGTACTTATCAAGCAAGGCGGCGATGGTAAGGCAAATGCGGTTTTTTCCGCGCCCCGCGTTGGGGCAACCTTGGAGGGCGATCAGATAAGCACCGTATGATTTCCCGGCGCAGACCGCGCGCGACACGAGAGAGTTCTAGATACCCATGGCCTTGTTCCTGCATACGGCTGACTGGCAGATCGGCCGCCAGTTCAGCAGCTTCGACGTCGAAGCCGCCCCTCACCTGGCCGAAGCGCGTTTCGCGGTCGTGCAGCGGCTGGCCCTGATCGCCACCGAGCGCCAGGTCGACGCCGTGCTGGTCGCGGGCGACGTGCTGGACGCGCAAACCGTTTCCGACCGCACGATACGTCGGCTGTTCCATGCCATGGAAGGCTTTCGCGGGCCCTGGCTGCTGATTCCGGGCAACCACGATGCGGCGCTGGCCGAAAGCGTCTGGACCCAGGCGCAGCGCATGGGTGTGGTGCCGGACAACGTGCACCTGCTGCTCAAGCCCGAAGTGACGCTTTTTGCGGCCCAGGGCTTTGCCGTGCTGCCCGCGCCGCTGACCCAGCGCCACAGCTACAGCGACCTGAGCGCCTGGATGGACGATGCGCAGACGCCCCAAGGCCTGCTGCGCATAGGCCTGGCCCACGGCAGTGTGCAAGGCATCCTGCACGAAGGCATAGATTCCACCAACCCGATCGCGCCCACGCGCTGCGAGACGGCGCGGCTGGACTGGCTGGCGCTGGGCGACTGGCACGGCACCAAGTCCATCCATGAGCGCATGGCCTATAGCGGCACGCCCGAGGCCGACCGCTTCCATCACAACGATGCGGGCAATGCCCTGCTGGTGGCGATTGACGCGCCTGGCGCCGTGCCGCGCGTGGAGAAGATTGCGACCGGGGCCTACGTCTGGAAAGAGCTGGTCCACAGCCTGCGCGTGGCCAGCGATGTAGACGCCGTGGAGCTGGCGCTGGATGCGCTGGGCGCGAGCGACGTGGTGCACCTGCAGCTGGCGGGCCAGGTGGATCTGGCCGGACAGCAGCGCCTGGACGCCGCCGTGGCGCGTGCCGATGCCCGGGTGCGCAGTCTGCAGTGCGAGCGCACGGCGCTGGCGTTGGTGCCCACGGATGAAGACCTGGCCCAGCTGCAGGCCGACGGCTATGTCGGCGAGCTGCTGGCCGAGCTGCGTGCCGAAAGCGCGGCCGGCGGTGCCGACAGCACGGCGGCCGCGGCCCTGGGCTTGCTGGCCGCGGCCTTGATGCCCGTGGGAGAACGCGCATGAGCATGCATTTGACACGGCTGCGCGTGGAGCAGCTGCGCAAGTTTTCCCTGCTGGAGCTGGCCGGCCTGACGCCCGGCCTGAACATCGTCGCCGGTCCCAACGAGGCCGGCAAAAGCACGCTGGTGCGCGCCATCCGCGCGGCTTTCCTGGAGCGCTACAGCTCCAGCGCGGCCGTGGAAGACCTGCGGCCCACGGGCCACAGCGCGGCTTCGCCGACGGTGGTGCTGGATTTTCAGCTCGACGGCGTGGCCCACCAGCTGCGCAAGAGCTTTCTGAGCCGCGCGCGCTGCGATCTGCAAATGGGCACGCAGGCACTGTCGGGCAAGGAGGCTGAAGACCATCTGGCCCAGCGCCTGGGCTTTGCCATGGCCAGTCGGGGTCAAGCCAAGGCCGAGCACTGGGGCATTCCAGGGCTGCTGTGGATAGAGCAGGGCACGGGCCAGGAGCTGCCCGTGGAACATGCGCGCGACTACCTGCGCTCGGCCCTGGGTGCCCAGGCCGCGGATGCGGCGGATGTGGCGCCGCTGGCCGGCGGTCTCGCGGCGTCGGTGGGCGACAGTCTGCTGGCGCGCCTGCAGGATGAACGCGACTCCCTGTTGACCAAGGCCGGCAAGCCGCGCGGCGAGTACGCCCAGGCCATGGAGCAGGGCGAGGCCGGCGCGCTGGAACTGCAGGCGCTGGATGCGCGCATTGCCGCCTACCGCAGCCAGGTGGACGAGCTGGGCCGGCTGCAGGCCGAGGCCGAAGCCGAACGCCTGCAGCCGCCCGAAACGGCCTTGCGCGTGGCCCTGGAGCAGGCGCGCGTGCAACTGGCGCAGCTGCAGCAGCAGGCCCAGCAAGCGCGTGCCGACGAGGAGCGGGCGCAGCAGTTGCAGCGGACCCTGGATGTGCTGGGCCAGCAACTGCTGCACTTTCAGCAGCAGGCGCAGGCGCTGGCGCAACGCGCTCAGGCCCGGACCGAGGCCGAGCAGGCGCTGGCCGTGGCGCAGCAAAAGCAACAGACGGCAGCGCAGCAGCTAGAAGCGGCCCGCGCACGCAACGACGCGGCCCGCGCGCACTGGGACAGGGCGCAGCAGGCCCAGGCCTGGCGCGAAGCGCACAGCCGCTGGCAGGAGGCGCTGGCGGCGCAGCAGCATTGGCAGGACGCCGCAGCCCAGGCCGAGCTGCTGCTGGCGCAAATGCAGCAGCTGCGGCAGCAACTCTCGGGCCTGGGCCTGGAGCAGGCCGATATCGAGGCCTTGCGCCGCAGCGAAAAGGACTGGCAGAAGGCCGAGATGCGGCGCGACGCCGCGGCCACCCGTTTGGAGTTCGCGCTGGAGCCAGGCCAGACCCTGGCCTGGCGCGATGCGGCCGGCCGTGAAGGCCGTCTGGATGGCGGCGGCGCCCAGTGGTTGGACCAGGCGACGACGCTGGACTGGCCGGGCCTGGGCCGCTTGACCATCACGCCGGGCGGCGCGGGCGTGGCCGACGTGGC
>JAMNYN010000042.1 GCA_023622805.1 Pseudomonadota bacterium
GCCGCGCGGCAAGCTCAACCTGCTGGACCTGCAAAGCGCCATCGAGATCTACACCCCGGTCTACCAGCTGCTGCTGACCGACAACGACTTCTGGCGCGCCAGCAACTCGTTGCAGCTCGACGAGACCGTGGCCATCTACTGCGCCAAGATCCTGGCCTCGCCCGAACACCTGGTGCTGCTCAACAACAAGCACCCGCTGGTGCCCATGACCACGCTGTATGCGGCTTACCGCCTGGTGCTGCACGGACTGTCGTCGGAAATGCTGCATTCGCTGCTGATGCGCATGGCGCGCGGCGAGATCCCGGTGCCGGCGCGGGAGCTCCGAAGCACCCCCTGAGCCGCTTACGCGGCTTCCCCCTCTCATCCTTCGGTGGAGGGGGACGGCAGCCTCGCTGCGGGGCGGCCCTTGCTCGCTGCCCCTTTGCTGGGACACGCCAGTTTCGAAGGCTGTGAACTATCCCAGAAACCGTGCATGCAGAGCCTGCCTACGCATAGACGGCAGGCCCTCGAAACAGGCCCGCTCAGCGCAATACGGGAAGCGATGACCGCAAGGTCTGCACCGCCCCGCCGCCCACGGCCGCGCCAAAGCGCTTGGCCAGGCGTTCGGCGACGTTGTCGCGGCGCGTGTAGTCGATGACTTCCTCGGCCTTGACGACTTCGCGCGCCACATAGTCCAGGGTACCGAGCTTGTCGGCCAGGCCCATTTCCACGGCCTGCTGGCCGGTCCAGAACAGGCCGCTGAACGTGTCGGGCGTGACCTTCAGGCGCTCACCGCGGCCGGTCTTGACGGCGGTAATGAACTGCTGGTGGATCTGGCCGAGCATGTTCAGGGCATGTTCGCGCTGGCTTTCGGTCATGGGGCTGAAGGGATCGAGAAAGCCCTTGTTTGCTCCGGCCGTCAGCAGTCGGCGCTCTACGCCCACTTTTTCCATCACGCCGGTGAAGCCGAAACCGTCCATCAGCACGCCAATGCTGCCGACGATGCTGGCCTTGTCGACAAAGATGTCGTCGGCCGCGGCCGCAATGTAATAGGCCGCCGACGCGCAGGTCTCTTCGACCACCGCGTAGACGGGCTTGCTGTGCTTGGCCTTGAGGCGCACGATTTCATCGTAGATGATGCCGGCCTGCACCGGGCTGCCGCCAGGGGAGTTGATCAGCAGCACCACGGCACGCGAACCCGAGTCTTCGAAAGCGCTGCGCATGGCCGCGACCACGAATTCGGCGCTGGCGTCCGCCCCCGAGGCAATTTCCCCCTTGATGTCGACCACGGCCGTGTGCGGGCCGCTGGCCGCGGTGGTCGTTGCGTCGCGTCCGAACATCAGCCAGATCGCCAGCAGCAGCACCGCCACCCAGGCCAGACGGCCGAACAGCCGCCATTGGCGGGCAGCGCGCTGCTCGCGGATGCCGGCCATGACCAGGTTTTCCAGCACCTCGCGCTCCCAGCCTGGGGCCTTCGCGGACGCGGACGCGGACGGCGGCACCGGCGGCACCGGCGGAGGCTGCTCGGACTGCGGGCGAGCCCACAGGTCAGGCGCGGCGGGATGGACGGGTTCGGAGCCTGGGGCTCCAGGAGGCAGTGGGGTGGTCATGTCAGGGCTCGACAGGGTGCAGGTTGTTGGCAGTATGCCAGCGCACCACGCCCTGATCTTCCGACAGTGTGATTTTCACCAATCCGCCGCGACAGGGTCCGCCCACGCAGGCGCCGGAGTCGGGCGCATAAAAGGCCCCATGGGTGGCACACATCAGCCAGCGGCCTTCGTCGTCGAACACCCGGTTGGGCAGGTAGTCCAGCTCCATGGGAATGTGGGTGCAGCGGTTCAGATAGGCCTGGACACGGCCTTCAAAACGCACGGCAAACGCCCGGCAGGCCTGGCCGGCGTAGACCACGTCGAAAGGCACGGCCTCGCCGCCTTCCAGCAGTTCGTCGCTACGGCACAGGACTACCGACGACATCGCCGCCTCAGCCGTTGGCCAGCAGCCACCGGTGCAGGCCGGCCACCGTATCGGCCACGTACAGCGGCTCCAGCTCGGCGAAGCCCTCAGTGGCATGGGCGCCATAGGACACGCCCACGCTGGCGCAGCCGGCATTGCGCGCCATCTGCAAATCGTGGGTGGTATCGCCAATCATCAACACCCGCTCGGGCTCCACGCCGAACTCGGCCATCAGCTCCTGCAGCATCAAGGGATGGGGCTTGCCCGCCGTCTCGTCCGCCGTGCGCGAACCGTCGAACAAGCCCTTGATCTCGACCATGGCCAGCACCTCGTTGAGGCCGCGCCGGCTCTTGCCCGTGGCCACCGTCAGCAGATGGCCGCCTTCGCGCAGCGATTCGAGCATGGGCACGACGCCGTCGAACAGGCTCAGATCGTTCTGGTGCTGCAGGTAGTGGTAGCGGTAGCGGTTGCCCAGCTCGGGGTACTTTTCCTGCGGCACGTCGGGCGCGGCATGGGCCAGGGCCTGCATCAAGGCCATGCCGATCACATAGGAGGCCGCTTCCTGCGTCGGCACCTGGCCGCCCACGTCGCGCACCGCTTCCTGGATGCTCTTGGTGATCGCCGCCGTGGAGTCGTACAAAGTGCCGTCCCAGTCGAAAGCGATCAGGTCAAAGCGGCGGGAAGAAGCAATAGTCATGAAAAATCCGTCAGGAATCAAGAAAGACAGGCAACAGGTGTTCAGGCGACAAAGTCGGCCAGCTCGGCGGGCAGCTCACAGCGCAGCTCCACCCGCTCGCCCAGCGCCGGGTGGTTGAACTGCAGGCGCCAGGCGTGCAGGAACATGCGTTTGAGCCCGTGCTTGTGCACCCGGCGGTTGAGGTCGAAATCACCATATTTGTCGTCGCCGACAATGCCATGGCCCTGGGAAGACAGGTGTACGCGGATCTGGTGCGTGCGCCCGGTCTTGATGGTGACTTCCAGCAGGCTCATCGCCGGCAGGCCTTGCAGAGGGCGCGCGGCGATCTGCGTGCGCACCTTGACCAGCGTCACCGAGCGCATTCCGTCGGGATCGTCAGCCGTGGTCACGCGCACCCGGCGCTCGCCGTCGGGCAGCAGGTATTTGTGCAGCGGCGTGTCTATGACTTTCTTGTTGGCCGGCCAGCTGCCCTGGACCAGGGCCAGATAAGTCTTGCCAGTCTCCCTTTCGCGAAACTGGTCTTGCAGGCCGGTGAGCGCCGAACGCTTCTTGGCGACCAGCAAGATACCCGAGGTTTCCCTATCTAGGCGGTGCACCAATTCCAGGAATTTGGCCGCGGGACGGGCCTGTCGCAGCTGTTCGATGACCCCAAAACTGACCCCGCTGCCGCCATGCACGGCGACGCCCGCGGGCTTGTCTATGGCCAGCACATGATCGTCTTCGAGCAGGATGGGAAACTCACGCGCCGGTGCCGGGTGGGCGGCCTTTTCGGCTACTTTCTCAGAGACGCGCACAGGAGGAAGCCGCACGCTGTCGCCTTCTGCCACGCGCGTGTCGGCGCTCACC
Organism: Pseudomonadota bacterium; assembly: GCA_023622805.1. Classification (GTDB taxonomy): domain Bacteria; phylum Pseudomonadota; class Gammaproteobacteria; order Burkholderiales; family Burkholderiaceae_C; genus Comamonas; species Comamonas bellezanensis. The sequence continues at coordinate 3,476 of JAMNYN010000042.1, forward strand.
CGCCCCTTGTTGATGCGCACTTCGCCGCTGCGAATAATGCGATAGACATGGGTTTTTGGCACGCCTTTGAGATGACGAATCAGGAAGTTGTCGAGCCGCTGGCCAGCCGAATCGGCGTCGACTGCGATGAGGCGTGCAGCGGGGGCTGCAGCGATTTGGGCTCGGTCCATCGCCGGTTTGCCCTCTATAATGTGTTTCACCTGCGCAATACTAGTGTAAGTGGTTGATTTGCATGGAGTTTAGTCCACCCAGCCATTTCCCGCTGCGCAGGCAGGTCGATGCCAGCCGGTGTCGCACACGCAGATTGCAGGCCAGATGCCTGTATTGCCTGTGCCGCATTGGGCAATCTGACGAATTGAAACACTGATACGGAATCTCAAAGTTGGCAGCTTTCGGCGAACCAAAGCGTTCGCACCTGCCAACGGATCAAAGCGAGCATGTGGATCTTTTGGGCATGGATGGTCTTTCTGGGACGGAGGTCTTCACCTCCGCGCTGGACCGACCGCGCTCTCAAGCCCCCCGCTTCTCTCGCGCTGCCGCTCTCACGCCTTCGCATGAAGCTGCGCGCACGTCTACTCGCGCCCATCCACACGCCTTTGCCCCCTTTGCCGACATAAAGATGGTCAGCAACACGCGGCATTTCCGGCCATTCCTTTTCGTTTCAATGCGTCAGTCAGGCATCATCGGCTCCGATAGAGCCCGTCTTTGATTGAGAGTCAAAGGCGAGTCGATCCAACAGCGAAACGCTGCCGATCGACCCGCCTACATAACGAATAAAGGAAACGCATCATGAAACGGATGCTTATCAACGCTACGCAGCCTGAAGAACGCCGCCTGGCCATCGTCGACGGCCAGAAGCTGCTCGACTACGAGATCGAAATTGAAGGCCGCGAACAGCGCAAGGGCAATATTTACAAAGCCGTCGTGACCCGCGTCGAGCCATCGCTCGAAGCCTGCTTTGTGGATTACGGCGAAGACCGCCACGGCTTCCTGCCGTTCAAGGAAATTTCCCGCCAGTACTTCGCCGAAGGCGTTGCGCCCAGCCAGGCACGCATCAACGATGTGATCCGCGAAGGCCAGGAAATGCTGGTCCAGGTCGAAAAGGAAGAACGCGGCAACAAGGGCGCAGCCCTGACGACCTTCGTCTCCCTGGCCGGCCGCTATGTCGTGCTGATGCCCAACAACCCCCGCGGTGGTGGCGTTTCGCGTCGCATCGAAGGCGAAGACCGGGCCGAACTCAAGGAAGCGATGGACCAGCTCGAATACCCCAAGGGTATGAGCATCATCGCGCGCACTGCCGGCATCGGCCGCAGCGCACCTGAACTGCAGTGGGACTTGAACTACCTGCTCAAGCTGTGGAGCGCCATCGACGGCGCCGCCAAGGGTGGCAAGGGCGCTTTCCTGATCTATCAGGAATCGAGCCTGGTGATTCGCGCCATCCGCGACTACTTCAACAACGACATCGGTGACATCCTCATCGATACCGACGACATCTACGAACAGGCCCAGCAGTTCATGGCCCACGTGATGCCCGAGCACACTGCCCGGGTCAAGCGCTACCGTGACGACGCGCCGCTGTTCAGCCGCTTCCAGATCGAGCACCAGATCGAATCGGCCTACTCGCGCACCGTGACCCTGCCTTCCGGCGGCGCAGTGGTGATCGACCACACCGAAGCCCTGGTCTCGGTGGACGTGAACTCGGCCCGCGCCATCAAGGGCGGCGACATCGAGGAAACGGCCACGCGCACCAACCTCGAAGCCGCCGACGAAGTGGCCCGCCAGATGCGCCTGCGCGATCTGGGTGGCCTGATCGTGATCGACTTCATCGACATGGAAGAGTCGAAGAACCGCCGCGAAGTGGAAAACCGCCTGCGCGATGCGCTGCGCCAGGACCGTGCTCGCGTGCAGTTCGGCAGCATCAGCAAGTTCGGCCTGATGGAAATGAGCCGCCAGCGCCTCAAGCCCGCGCTGTCCGAAGGTGCCCACATCAACTGCCCGCGTTGCGGCGGCTCCGGCCATATCCGCGACACGGAAAGCTCGGCACTGCAAATCCTGCGCATCATCCAGGAAGAGTCCATGAAGGACAACACGGCCGCCGTGCACTGCCAGGTGCCCGTGGAAGTGGCTTCCTTCCTGCTCAATGAAAAGCGCACCGAGATCGCCAAGATCGAACTCAAGCAACGCGTGTCGGTGCTGATGGTGCCCAACAAGTCGCTGGAAACGCCGCACTACAAGCTCGAGCGCCTCAAGCACGACGATCCACGCCTGGAAAACCTCGATGCCAGCTACAAGCTGGTCGAGGAAGTCGAAGCCAACACCGCCGTGACGCGCCGCTCGCAAGAGCCGACCAACAAGCAGACGCCCGTCATCAAGGGTGTGTTGCGCGATACGCCCGCTCCCGCGGCCGAAGCCCGTCCGGAAGTGGCGCCCCGCCAAACCGCCGCTGCGCGCCCTGCGCCGGCAGCCCCGGCCGCTGCACGCCCTGCGGCCCGCCCGGCAGCAGCCCGCGAGCAAGGCTTTTTTGCCTGGCTCAAGAACCTGCTCGGTTTTGGCACCCCGCCAGCCCCGGTCGCAGCCACACCCGCAGCCCCCGAAACGCCTGCAGCTCGTGAAGCCCGCGAAGCGCGCCGTGACGGCCGCTCCGGCGAGAACCGCGGTCGCCGCGGCGAGGGCCGCCCCGGCGAGGGCCGCCCCGGCGAGCGCAACGGCCCGCGTGAAGGTGGCCGCGAAGGCGGTCGTGACGGCGCCGGTGAAGGCCGTGGCCGTCGCGGTGAGCGCGCTGCCGAAGGCCGCAATGGCCGCGACAGCGAACGCCGCAACGAACGCCCTGAAGGCGAACGCAATGCAGAACGCAATGCCCGTCCCGAAGGCGAGCGCAATGCCCGCCCTGAAGGCGAACGCAATCGCGGTCGTGGTGAACGCGGCGAGCGTGGTGAACGCCAGGAACGCCGTGACGGCGAACAGCGCCAGCCGCTGGACGCATCGGCCCAGGTGGCACAGGCCGCGGTCGGCAACAACGAAGTCTCCCTGGAAGCCGACGGCCGCGCCGAACGTGCACCCCGCCGCGAGCGTGGTGAACGTGGCGATCGCCCTGAAGGCAGCGGTCGCCGCGAACGCGGTGAACGTGGTGAGCGCCGTGAACGCGCTCCCCGCCCAGCGGACGCAGCCGCGGCCGATGGCCAGCCTGAGGAAGTGAATGCTGCAGCCCAGCAGGAACAAGCCCAGGTCGAAGGCGAGAACGCCCAGGCACCGAGCGCAGAAGGCGAACCCCGTCAGCGCCGCTCACGCGACCGCTACGGCCGTGACCGCCGCGAGCGTGGCGAGCGTCCAGCCCGTGACGCCGCTGGTCAGCCCGCGTTCGAAGCCACCCAGCCGCCCGCCGAAGATGCCCAGGCCTTCGTGCCTGAAGCCTCGGAAGCCGAACCGGCCCGCCGCAGCTACTTCAGCGCAGCCGCTGCAGAAGCTGGCGCAGCGCCCGCTG
>JAMNYN010000349.1 GCA_023622805.1 Pseudomonadota bacterium
ACTGGGTGATGACCAGCACCGCCACCGCGATCTTCACGGGGGTACGAATGTCCTGGCTGGCGTAATACGCAGGCGCCAGCACCTTGATCGCGACCAAGCCCACCAAGCCGGCGCCATAGCCGGCGAGCGCCAGCGCAATCTGGCCGACGTCGCGGTCCGTCAACGCGCCGCGGTGGAACAGCGTGGCCACCAGCGGCTGGGCAAACACCAGCAAGGCCACCGCGCAGGGAACCGACAGCACCAGCACCAGCCGCAAGCCCCAGTCGAGCATGGCGGAATAGCGTTCGCTGTCCGCATTGGCCCTGGCCGCGGCCAGCTGTGGCGTGAGCACAACGCCCAACGCCACGCCCAGCAAGGCCGTGGGGAACTCCATCAAGCGGTCGGCATAGAACAGCCATGAGACGCTGCCCGGTGCGAGATAGGAAGCGATCTGCGTATTGATCATCAGCGAGATCTGCGCCACGCCCACGCCCAGCAAGGCCGGCGCCATCAGCGACAGAATGCGGCGCACCCCCGGGTCCTGCCAGGCCGTGTGCAGGGCCGTCCAAGTCACGCCGATGCGCGGCATCAGGCCCATGCGCTTCAAGACCGGGATCTGCACGCCCAGTTGCAGCACGCCGCCCAGCATCACGCCCCCCGCCATGGCGAAGATGGGCTCGATGCCGCGCGCCGCCAACCAGGGCGCACCGATCAGCGCGGCGCCAATCATGCTCAGGTTCAGCAGCACCGGCGTGGCCGCGGGCACCACGAAACGCCGCCAGGTATTGAGCACCCCGGCCGACAGCGCCACCAGGGACATGAAGCCGATATAGGGGAACATCCAGCGCGTCATCTGCACGGCAGCGTCGTAGCTGGCGCCATCCTGCTTGAGCCCGCTGGCCAGCAGCCACACCAGCAGCGGCGCGCCCAGCACGCCCAGCACGCAGGTCACCACCAGGGCCCAGGTCAGCACCGTGGCCACGTTGGCGATCAGCACGCGCGTGGCGTCCTCGCCCTCCCTGGCCTTGGTGCCGGCCAGCACCGGCACAAAGGCCTGGCTGAAAGCCCCTTCGGCGAACAGACGCCGAAATAGATTGGGAATGCGGAACGCGACGTTGAATGCGTCGGTCAGCGCGTTCGCTCCGAACATGGAGGCCATGAGCAGGTCGCGCAGCAAGCCGGTGATCCGGGAAGCGAGCGTGAACAGGGAGACGGTGGAGGCGGCTTTGAAAAGTGACACCCGCGCAGTGTATGCGCTGCGCCGACCACGCCGCCGAACAGATCCCGTGTGCGCTGTCCTGCCACAGTGGGAAGCCATTTTTTGGCATGCCCCTGCAAGCAGTGCTACAATCGCCGGCTTCGCTGACATCATCCTCAGACACAAGGAATTTGAATCATGGCATCTGCTAAACCCAAGAAAAAGAACCCCCGCCTGGCCTCCGGCCGCAAGCGCGCTCGTCAAAACGTTGTACTGAACGCTGCGAACACTTCGCTGCGCTCCAAGTACCGCACCGCTGTCAAGAACGTCGAAAAGGCTGTTCTGGCTGGCGACAAGACCAAGGCAAGCGAACTGTTTGCCAAGGCACAATCCGTGCTGGATACCATTGCCGACAAGGGTATCTTCCACAAGAACAAGGCTGCTCGCGATAAGAGCCGTCTGTCCGCCAAGGTCAAGGCCCTGGCACTGGCCGCCTAATCCACATTTAGGCAATCGCACGGATGGCGCAAGCCATCCGCCGTTTGTAACGGGTGCGCTGTCAACGAACGAAGAAACCGCCTTAGGGCGGTTTTTTCGTTGTGGAATAGCCCCCACGCTCGCCCACTGCGTGTGGCTCACTGCCCCCAAAGGGGGCCGTCCGCCGCCTTGGGGCGGCCCGGCGGCGGCGGCTGGGGGCTTTTCGAACGCTCTGCTGCGGTTACCGACGCCGTCCGCTCGCGCTACCTTCGGATACAAAAAAGCCGGCGTAAGCCGGCCTGGGTCGAAACAGTGGAGTCGCCTCAGGCCTTGGCCGGAGGATCGGGCAACAGGCAGGCTTCGGCGATCTGCAGTTTGTTGTCCTTGGCGAAGTTGATGACGAAATCCCAGGCCATGGGCTCATGCTCACGCAAGTCGGCGTGCAGCACCACGCACTTGGTGCCGTTGAGCGTGGTGGGAATGCACCAGGGCGAGTAGTTCAGATGGCTGCCGGGCTGCGCCCCCCCAGGGCGAAACTGGCTCATGACGCCGGCCAGGCGTTCTGCCCAGTCACTGGGCCTGAAGGTTTTTCCATCCTGGGTCAGGCCCTGGATGAACAGTTCTTTGGAGTTGGGGGAAACCATCGGTATAGGTAGGGGAAGTGAAGCGGCCAGCGGGATCGCCGTCGGTGCGCCAGCCAATGATTCTAGCTCTTGTACAAGAGTTAACCCTGGCAGACTGACAGCATCCCAGTGCCACATGGGCTCATTGCACGGCTGTAATGCGTATTCCTCAATTTTCATCCTGCGTGCGCCATCTAGAATTGTCGTTCGCTCAACCAGGGCACGAGTGCAAAGTTCGTGCCACCCCTGCATTCTCGGGAGATTTTTGCAATGACCGCTTTCATTGAGGCAGCCTCGCCCCACGTGATGAACACCTATGGCCGCGTCCCGATCGCTCTGGAACGAGGCCAAGGCTGCCGCGTGTGGGATGTCAACGGCAAGGAATACCTCGATGCCCTCGGCGGAATTGCCGTGAACACCCTGGGCCACAACCACTCCAAGCTGGTTCCCGCCCTGCAGCATCAGCTGACACAGCTGATCCACACCTCGAACTACTACCATGTGCCCGGCCAGGAAACCCTGGCCCAGATGCTGGTCGAGCGTTCGCTGATGACGAATGTGTTCTTCTGCAGCACCGGCCTCGAAGCCAACGAAGCCGCGATCAAGATCGCGCGCAAGTACGGCGTGGACCAGGGCATTGCCCGGCCCGAGATCGTGGTCTTCGACCATGCCTTCCACGGCCGCTCCATCGCCACCATGACGGCCACCAGCAACCCCAAGGTGCGTGAAGGCTTCGGCCCGCTGCTCGAGGGCTTCATCCGCGTGGCGCCCAACGACTACCCCGCCCTGCTCGCCGCCACCGAAGGCAATGCCAACATCACGGCCGTGATGATGGAACCCATCCAGGGCGAAGGCGGCCTGCACCCCATGCGCGCCGACTACCTGCAGCAGGTGCGCGCGCTGTGCGATGCCCGCGGCTGGCTGCTGGTCCTCGACGAAGTCCAGACCGGCATGGGCCGCACCGGCAAGTGGTTTGCCCACCAGTGGGCCGGCATCGTGCCCGACGTGATGACGCTGGCCAAGGGCCTGGGCTCGGGCGTGCCTGTCGGCGCCGTGCTGGCCCATGGCAAGGCCGCGACCGTGCTGCAGCCGGGCAACCATGGCTCGACGTTCGGCGGCAACCCGCTGGCCATGCGCGCGGGCATTGAAACCATCCGTATCATGGAAGAGGATGGCCTGCTGGCCCACGCCAGCGCCGTGGGTGAATACCTGCGGGCCGCGCTGCGCGAACAGCTGGGCAGCATGGACGGTGTGCTCGACATCCGCGGCCAGGGCCTGATGATTGGCGTGGAGCTGTCCAAGCCCTGCGGCCAGCTGATCGGCCAGGCTGCCGAGGCCGGTCTGCTGTTGAGCGTCACCGCCGACACCGTGATCCGTCTGGTGCCGCCGCTGATCCTGAGCACGGCAGAAGCCGACGAACTCGTGGCCAAGCTCAAACCGCTGGTGCAAGCTGTGCTGGCTGCCTAAACTGCAAGGAATGAAGACATATGAAGCATTACCTCCAATTCAGTGACTTCACCGCCGAGGAATACGCCTACCTGTTCGAACGCGCTGCCCTCATCAAGAAGAAGTTCAAGGCCTACGAAAAGCACCACACGCTGGGTGACCGCACCATGGCCATGATCTTCGAGAAGGCCAGCACGCGCACGCGGGTGAGCTTCGAAGCCGGCATGTACCAGCTCGGCGGCTCGGTGGTGCATCTGACTTCGGGCGACAGCCAGCTCGGCCGCTCCGAGCCCATCGAAGACAGCGCGCGCGTGATCAGCCGCATGACCGATCTGGTGATGATCCGCACCTTCGGCCAGGAGCGCATTGCGCGCTTTGCCGAGTTCTCGCGCGTGCCAGTCATCAACGGCCTGACCAACGAGTTCCACCCCTGCCAGATCCTGGCCGACATCTTCACCTTCATCGAGCACCGCGGCTCCATCCAGGGCAAGACCGTGGCCTGGGTCGGCGACGGCAACAACATGGCCAACACGTGGCTGCAGGCCGGCGATCTGCTGGGCTTCAAGGTGCATGTGAGCACGCCCGGCGGCTATGAAGTCGACGAGCAGCTGGCCTTCAATGGCAAGGCCGCCAACCCCGGCAGCTACGCCATCTTCAAGGACCCGCTCAAGGCCTGCGAAGGTGCCGACCTGGTCACGACCGACGTCTGGACCAGCATGGGCTACGAAGCCGAGAACGAAGCGCGCAAGAAGGCCTTTGCCGACTGGTGCGTGGACGCCGAAATGATGGCCGCGGCCCGGCCCGAGGCCTTGTTCATGCACTGCCTGCCCGCGCACCGCGGCGAGGAAGTCGAAGCCGACGTGATCGACGGCCCGCAGTCCGTGGTCTGGGACGAAGCCGAGAACCGCATGCATGTGCAAAAGGCGCTGATGGAATACCTGTTGCTAGGCAAGCAGACCGCCTGATCCGCACGGCGGATCAGGCTCCAGCGGCGTGAGCCGCTCAGGCGCGCTGCGGCATGGGCCCAGCGCGCTTTTTTCTGGCGCAGCTACACTGCGGCCCCTCTCCCCCGTCGCCACCCGCGCGCGTAGAAAGACACCGGCCATGGCCGCATTCGAAGAAATTCAGCAGCGCGAATCCGGCCTGCAGCAGCATTTGAGCGGCGCGCAGATCGTGATGATCGCCATCGGCGGCGCCATCGGCACCGGCCTGTTCATGGGCAGCGCGTTCGCCATCGGCTTTGCCGGCCCCAGCGTGCTGCTGAGCTATGCCATCGGCGCGCTGATTGCGCTGCTGCTCATGGGCTGCCTGGCCGAAATGACCGTCGCCCACCCGACTTCGGGCTCGTTCGGCGCCTATGCCGAGCACTACATCGCGCCCTGGGCCGGCTTTCTGGTGCGCTACGCCTACTGGGCCGCTGTGGTTCTGGCCGTGGGCATGGAAGTCACAGCCGTGGGCCTGTACATGGGCTACTGGTTTCCCGAAGTGCCGCGCTGGATCTGGGTGGGCATTTTCTCGGCGGCGCTGGTGGCCGTGAATGCGTCAAGCGTCAAGGCCTTCGGTCAGGTCGAATACGGTTTTTCCATGGTCAAGATCGTGGCCATCGTGGCTTTCATCCTGATCGGCGCCTATGTGGTCTTCGGCTCCCAGCGCCCGGAAATCGGCTTTCACAACTACACGGCGCACGGCGGCTTCTTCCCCCACGGCCTGTGGGGCACCTGGGTCGGCGTGGTGATCGCCATCTTCAGCTACCTGAGCCTCGAAGCCATTGCCGTCGCCGCCGGCGAAGCCCGGGACCCGCGCAAAGCCATCACCAGCGCGTTTCGCACCACCGTGCTGCGGCTGGTGCTGTTTTACCTGCTGACGCTGGCGCTGATGCTGGCCATCGTTCCCTGGCAGTCGGCGGGCACGAACAAAAGCCCCTTCGTGCAGGTGATGGAAATCATCGGCATTCCCGGCGCGGCCCATGTGCTCAATTTCGTGGTGCTGGTCGCCGCCCTGTCGGCCATGAACAGCCAGCTGTACGTGACGTCGCGCATGATGTTCAGCCTGTCGCGCGGCGGCTATGCGCCGCGGGGCCTGGGCCAGCTCAACCGCCGCGGCGTGCCCGCGCGCGCGATTGCCGTGTCCTGCGCCGGCATTGCCGTGGCCATGGTGCTCAACGTCTGGCAGCCCGAGAAATCCCTGGTCTGGATGATGGCGATCTCCATGTTCGGCGCCATGTTCACCTGGTTCATGGTGTTCGTGACCCACTTGTTCTTCCGTGCCCGCTGGAAGGCCGAAGGCAAGGGGCCGCTGGCCTTTCGCATGTGGGGCTTCCCCTGGTTCACGCTGCTGGGCGCGGCGCTGATGCTGGGTGTGCTGGTCACCACCTATTTCACCGAAGAATTCCACCTGACGCTGCTGACCGGCCTGCCCTTTTTGGGCTTCCTGCTGGTGGTCTATGCCGTCTGGTATCGGCGCCGCGCATAAACCGGCGGCACAAAACCGCCCATGCTGACGCCACGCGCGCGCCCGGCGGTTTAGAGTAGATCACCATGCCACAGCTTCTCTGGGATATTTCCCCCGCCATCCATAGCGCCAGCCCGGTGTTCCCGGGCGACACGCCTTACAGCCAGCAGTGGTGCGCGACCATTTCACCGGACTGCCCGGTCAATGTCAGCGCCATCACGCTCTCGCCCCATGTGGGCGCGCACGCCGATGCACCGCTGCATTACGCGCCGGACGGTGCAGCCATCGGCGCGGTGGACCTCGACGCCTTTCTAGGCCCCTGCCGCGTGATCCACGCCATCGCCTGCGGCCCCCTGGTGCGCTGGGAGCACCTGGCCCATGCGATCACGCCCGGCCTGCCGCCGCGCGTGCTGGTGCGCACCTATGCCCAGGCCCCTCTGGGCTGGGACGGCGATCTCGCCGCCTACGCGCCCGAGACCGTGGAGCGGCTGGCCGAGCTGGGCGTGCGCCTCATCGGCATCGACACGGCCAGCATAGACCCGGCCAGCAGCAAGACCCTGGACAGCCACCAGGTCATTCGCCGGCGCGGCCTGCGCGTGCTGGAAAACCTGGTGCTCGATGCCGTGCCCGAAGGCGACTACGAACTGATCGCCCTGCCGCTCAAGCTGACCCAGGCCGATGCCTCCCCGGTGCGCGCCGTGTTGCGCGCCCTGCCCTGACCTTCTGTGCCATCACCAGGAAGCCTCCCATGACACTCACCTTGCAAGAC
>JAMNYN010000439.1 GCA_023622805.1 Pseudomonadota bacterium
TGAAGACATCGGCGTGCTTTTTCAGCACGGCTTCGGAGCGTGGGCGCAGCGCATGCTGGGCCGCGATTTCCTGGGCTTCATCCGAGTACAGGTAGTTCAGGTAGTCGTTGGCCAGCTTGGCCGTGCCCTTCTTGGCCACGGTGCGCTCGACCACGGCCACGGGGTTCTCGGCAATGATGGACGAGGACGGATAAACCGCCTGGACCTTGCCCTTGCCGAACTCGCGGTCGATGGAGATGACTTCCGACTCGAAGGTGATCAGCACGTCGCCGATGTTGCGCTGCAGGAAGATCGCCGTGGCATCACGCCCGCCCTTGCCCAGCACGGGCACGTTCTTGTAGAGCTTGCTGACAAAGGCTTCGGCCTGGGCGTCGGTGCCGCCCTTTTCGCGCACCGCGCCCCAGGCGGCCAGATAGGCATAGCGGCCGTTGCCGCCGGTCTTGGGGTTGACCACGATGACCTGCACTCCGGGCTTGATCAAATCATCCCAATCCTTGATGTTCTTTGGGTTGCCGTTGCGCACCAGGAACAGCATGGTCGACGTCGTGGGCGACGCATCGTTGGGGAATTTCTTGCTCCAGTCCTTGGCCACCACACCCTTGCTGGCCAGGAACTCGATGTCCGTGGTGGTGTTCATGGTCACCACATCGGCCTCCAGGCCGTCGTTGACGGCGCGCGCCTGGGCGCTGGAGCCGGCGTGCGACTGGTCTATCTTCACGTCCTTGCCCGTGGTCTTCTTGTAATGCGCGGCAAAAGCGACGTTGTAGTCCTTGTAGAACTCACGCGCCACGTCGTAAGAGACATTGAGCAGCTGGTTCTGGGCCAGTGCCGCACCGCTGGCGGCCAAGGCAAGGCTGGCCAAAAGGGTCTTGAGTGTCAAAGATTTCATGGTTGCAAGCCTGGAACGTGAAGAATGCTTGATTGTCTGAAGCTCGCCTTCAAACTCAAACGAATATATTCTTGTTAATTAATCCTCCTGGGGCATATAGGGCCCAGGAGCGGCGGTCTTATGCCCATGCGGGCTGAACGCTTTCCGCAGGCGACGACCATTCCAGCCCCGCGGTCAGCGACTGCAGCAGCGCCAGGCCCAGTGGCCAGGCGCCGTGGCCCGATTCCACATTCACATGGCCGGCGTTCTGCAGCCGCACCAGCTCGCTGCCCCAGGCGCGCGCATACGCTCCCGCCAGGCGTATGGGACAGAACGGGTCATTGCTGCTGGCCACCAGCACGCTGCGAAACGGCAGTGGCGCGCAAGGCGCGGGCGCGAAATCACTGAGCTGGGCACGGCGCTCAGGATCGGCCGGCGCCACCAGCAGCGCCCCGACCACGCGTGCCGCCGCCTGCGCTCCCATATGGGTGGTGGCGATACAACCCAGACTGTGGGCCACGATCACCACGGGCTCGGGGCGCGCCAGCACGGTCTCTTCCAGGCGCCGCACCCAGGCCTCGCGCCGGGGGGTGAGCCAGTCGTCCTGCACCACCCGCTCGGCGCCCGGCAGCTGCTCGGCCCACAGGCTTTGCCAATGACCGGGGCCGGAGTCGCGCCAGCCGGGCACGATCAGAATACGGGGGGATGTATGCATGCCAGTTCTCCTTGAACCGCCATTCTCCGCAGCATGGTCCCAAATCCCAACGAACCATTGGTTGTTATCTTATGGCCCGGGGCCCTCGACAGCGATGCAGTTCTCCACGGCCACGGCCCGTGAAACTGGCGCGACCCAGCAAGGGGGCAGCGAGGAAGCGCCGTCGCGCACCAAAGCTGCCGTCCCTTAGCCGGGCGCCCCCCTCCACCGCAGGTTGAGAGGGGGAAGACGGGGCGCGCCTAGCGCGGCTGCGGCTCAGGGGGTGCCTCAGTTCACCAGGCTGTGACCCGGCATGTTCTCCGCGAGGAAATCGAGAAAGCTGCGCACCGCCGGCGACAGCCCCCGGCGCGAGGGAAAGACCGCATGCACCACGCCCTGCGGTGGCGACCAGTCGGGCATCAGGTGCACCAGACGGCCTTCGTTGCACTCGTCGTGGCACATATAGTCAGGCAGCCAGCCCATGCCGGTGCCGGCCAGCACGGCGAATTTCAGCGTCAACAGGTCGTCCGCCACATAGCGCGGCTGGTGCTGCAGCGTGTATTCCTGGCCCTGGGGGCCGATCAGCAACAGGCTGGAGCGCCCGTCCACGGCCGACATGGCCAGGCTGTCGAGCTTCTCCAGATCCTGCAGGCGACTGGGCGTGCCCTGGCGCCGCAGCAGGTCGGGACTGGCCACCAGCACCTGGCGTGAAGTATCCAGGCGCTTGACGACCATGCTGCCGCTGTCATCGAGCGAGGCGCGCACACGCAGCGCCACATCGATGCTTTCCTCCACCAGGTTCACCGCCCGGTTCGTGACCTGCATGTCGACGCGCACCAGCGGATAGCGCCGCAGATAGGCCGGCATCAGCTCGCCGAGCACGGTCTGGGCCAGCGTCACCGGGCAGCTCACACGGATGGTGCCGCGCGGCTCGGCCTGCACCTGGGCCACGGCATCGGCCGCGGCCTGGGCCGCATCGCGCATCACCTGGCAATGGCGCAGATAGGCTTCGCCCACCTCGGTCAGGGACAGTTTGCGGGTGGTGCGCTGCAGCAGCCGCACGCCCAGGCGGGCTTCGAGCTCCGACACCCGGCGCGACAGCCGCGACTTGGGGATGCCGAGCGCCCGCCCCGCCGCCGCAAAACCACCGCGCTCCACCACTTCGGCGAAATACAGCATGTCGTTGAGATCGTTCATTCGCATCCTTTTAACTGTCCCACCAGCAGGACAATCTATCGCATAAGAGCCTACTTATCAAACATTCAGTTCAAATCCATACTCTATACCACGGTCTCAACAAGACCACCACTTTTCAAATTTCTGGAGCCCACACCATGCAACTGCTGCACATCGATTCCGCCATCACCGGCGACATGTCCGTTTCCCGCGATCTGACCGCACGTACCGTGCAAGCCTGGGTCCAGGCCCATCCCGGCCTCAGCGTCGACTACCTGGATCTGGCACAGGACGCTCCCAGCCACCTGTCCGCCGTATCCATGGGCTTTCGCACCGGCCAGAATGCCGCGACGGAAGCTGAACGGGCGGAGAACGCCGTTTCCGAGAAACTGGTGAGCCAGTTCCTGGCCGCCGACGTGGTCGTGATCGGCACGCCCTTCTACAACTTCAGCATTCCCAGCCAGCTCAAGGCCTGGATTGACCGTATCGCCCAACCCGGCCGCACGTTCCGCTACACCGCAGCCGGCCCAGAAGGTCTGGCCAAAGGCAAGACCGTGATCGTGGTGTCCACCCGCGGCGGCGTGTACTCCACGTCCGAAGGCGGCCGTGCCATGGAACATCAGGAAAGCCTGCTGCAGACCGTGCTGGGCTTCCTGGGCGTGACCGATGTGCGCTTTGTGCGCGCCGAAGGCATTGCCATGGGCCCCGAGTCCAAGGCTGCCGCACTGGAACAGGCCCAGCAAGCCATCGACAGCCAGCTGGCGCTGACCGCTTAAACAATCACTGCGGTCCCGCCAACCACAGCGGCCCCTGTCCTCGGCGACAGGGGCCGCTTTGCCATGTAGCAGCGTCCCACTCGGCCATTGGCGCCGACCATGCCGCCGGGCGGCAATTTTTGATAGGCTTGGGGCAATTTGTAAGATCCGTCTTACAATTTACCGCGTAATCTCACGCCCTTGCCATCTGATTGATCTCGTCCCCATGTCTCCAGCACCGCAGCGCTTTCGCAAAACTACCGATGAATCATTCGTCATTACGGCGGTAGTCGGCGGCCTGGTGGCCTTTATTGTCCTGGGCTATCTGCTGAACACCTATCTGGAAGCCCGGGCTACGCGCGAAGTGAACAGCGCCAAGACCGAGGCCTACCAGCAATACCTGCGCAACACGCCCGCGCAGGCGCCCCAGCCTCTGCCCGAAGCCATGGCCGAGCGCTTGAAAGTCCGCGACCAATTGCTGGCCCACCCCAGCGTCAAACCCGGCCCAGGTTTCGCCGCACCCGGCGTGCAAAGCACCGGCAAGATCATTATCGACGCCCTCGATCAGGCGCAGGGCCGCTCCCCCGCCTTGTAATGGCCCCAGGCCAAGCGAACCGCTTGCGCCCCTCCCACACAATTAACCACGAAACCATTGGTGTTTACGCCATAACGTGAAGTTTTGTGACGTCTCTATGGCATTCTTCGGCCATTGACGCTTGCGGTCGGCCGCCACGCCCGGCCACTGCACCCTCCCCTCATTGAAACCAAGCACCGCGCGTGCCCGCGCCAGACCTGGCCTTGCATGTTCGCAGCCAGGCTGGCGCCAGCATTCGCACGAACCAAGATTTTTCGCATGACATTGCACCACCTGCGCTGGGTTGCCAGCCTGCCCGTATGGGTCAGCGGCATGTATGGCGTGGCCATCGCTGCGCCCGCCGCCGAAGGCACACTGCCCGCCATCACCGTGCACAGCACGTTGGGCGGCACTTCGCTGGAGCAGACGCCAGCGTCCGTGACGGTCATAGACGCCGAGCAGGCGCGTGATCGCCAGATGCAGGTCAACCTGTCGGAAATGCTGTCGGGCGTGCCCGGCCTGCAGATCAACAACCGCCAGAACTACGCCCAAGACCTGCAACTTTCCATCCGTGGCTATGGCGCGCGCTCCACCTTCGGCCTGCGCGGCGTACGGCTGTATGTGGACGGCATTCCCGCCACCATGCCCGACGGCCAGGGCGCGCTGTCGCACATAGACATCAGCAGCCTGGAGCGCATCGAAGTGCTGCGCGGCCCTTACTCCGCGCTGTACGGCAACTCGGCCGGCGGTGTGATCAGCATGTACACCGAGACCCCGGAAGGCCCGCCCAGCGTCGAAGCCGGCTACTCCGTGGGCAGCAATGGGCAAAAGCGCCTGTCGGCCAAGGCCAGCGGCCAGACCGCCCAGGGCCTGAGCTATGTGCTGAGCACCAGCCGCTTTCTGACCGACGGCTATCGCGACCACAGCGCCGCCGACCGCAACCTGGCCAATGCCAAGCTGTCCACCGCCATCGGTGACGACGCGCGCCTGACCATCGTTGCCAACACCATGAAGACGGATGCCCAGGACGCCCAAGGCCTGACCTGGCAGCAGTGGCAGGACAACCCGCGCCAGGCGTCCTCCGTGGCCGAAAAGTTCAACACCCGCAAGTCGCTGGAGCAGACCCAGGTCGGCGCCACCCATGAGCGCCGCCTCAGCGGCACGCACAGCGTCTCCCTGACCGCCTATGCCGGCCACCGCTCCATGGAGCAGTATCAATCGCTGCCCATCGCCACGCAAAAACCGGCAGGCCAGCCGGGCGGCGTGATCGACATGGCGCGCGACTATGCCGGCCTCGATGCCCGCTGGACCGGCAATTTCAGCCATGCGCCGGTACCGGTCACCGTCACGGCCGGCCTGGCGTTCGACACCATGCAGGAAGACCGCCAGGGCTACGAAAACTTCATTGGCAGCCAGCTCGGCGTCAAGGGCGCGCTGCGCCGCGACGAAGACAACACCGTCACCAGCATAGACCCCTATGTGCAGGCCAACTGGCAGCTCGCCCCCAACTGGAGCCTGGGCACGGGCCTGCGCTACAGCCATGTGAAGTTCGAGTCCAACGACCGCTACATCCGCCCCGGCAACCCCGATGACTCGGGCCAGGTCTCGCACAGCAAGGCCTTGCCCATGGTCTCGCTGTCCCATCAGCTCACGCCGGAGCAGACCGTCTACGCCAGCCTGGGCCGGGGCTTCGAGACCCCGACCTTTGCCGAACTGTCGTACCGCCCGGGCAGCATCGGCGGCCTGAACCTGCAGTTGCAGCCCAGCGCCAGCACGCAGTATGAAGTCGGCTACCGCCAGCGCCTGACCGGTCCCGTCAAGGGCCTGTGGAGCGCGGCCGTGTTCCATTCGCGCACCAGCGACGAGATCGTCAGTGACACCAACGACAACGGCCGCACCACCTACCGCAACGCCGGCGACACCCGCCGCCAGGGCCTGGAACTGCAGGCCGACCTGCACCTGTCGCCCCAGTGGCAACTGCAAGCCGCCTATACCTACCTCGATGCCACGTTCCGCCAGGCTTCGGGCAATGCCGCCGCCGGCAACATGCTGCCCGGCCTGTCCAAGCAGCACCTGGCACTGGGCCTGGACTACCGCGTCACGCCTGAATGGCGTGTGGGCGTGTCGGCCGAGCACGCCAGCAAGGTCTATGTGAACGACGCCAACAGCGGCGCCGCTCCCGCATACACCGTGGCTTCGGCCAGCGTGGGCTACCGCAAGGTGATGGGCCCCTGGACGCTGCGCGCCTTTGCGCGCGTGGACAACCTGTTCGACCGCAAGTACGTGGGCTCGGTCAACGGCAACGCCGGCAACAGCCGCTTCAACGAAAGCCCGCCCGGCCGCCAGTGTTTGACGGGCGTGAGCGCCGGCTACCAGTTCTGAGCGCCGCCGCCAGAGCACAAAAAAACCGGCCGCTGGCCGGTTTTTTTGCGTGCGCTCTCTGAACTTCTATGCAGATCTCACCACGCAGCCGCCAGCGCCGGCGGCCCTGGGTGTGACGGGAAATGCCGCAGCACCTCTTCGGCCAGCTCCTGTATGACTTCCGCGGCCGGACGCTGGGAGAATTGAATCCCCAGCGCGGCATGGTTGACACCCGCCTGCTGCCACTCCTCCAGCAAGGCCATCAGGCCTTTGCGGCCCGTGCGCAGCACAAAGCCACCGCGCAGCGGGGTGCGCGGGTGGTCGGGATCCGCCACCAGGTCCAGCCATTCATTCGTCATGTGCGGCCGGAATCCGCCATCGGGAATCAGAGCACGCCAGGCGCGGATCTTTTGCGCCAGGCGCTGCGGTCCCAGGCGGTTGTGCGTGGCTTCGGGATAGGTCAGCCAGCCATCGGCATGCCCGGCAACCCACTCCAGG